>DBVJ01000141.1:844-4560 GCA_002308115.1 Lachnospiraceae bacterium UBA1267 | reverse complement strand
GCCGGCGGCGGGACCCTCGGATCCATATCGACCGCTCAGGTACCCTTCCCGCTCGCGGACATCGGTCTCGCGGAGCTTGCGATGCATTCCGCCGTGGAGACCGCCGGCGTCAAAGACTTTGAATATCTTGTAAAACTTGCGGAGACCTTCTTCGCATAACGAAAGAGAGTCCGGGGATCCGGCCCGGCGCGAAATGAAACGATGAAACAGCTTTTCAGGGAAATGAAACCGCAAAGGAGAGACATGATCCTGGCTCCGCTCTTTAAGATGCTGGAAGCCGGTCTCAACCTGCGCGTTCCGCTCCTCATGAAAGAGATGATGGACGAAGCGATCCCTGCCGCGATGGCGGGAGAGGGCAACGGCCTCGTCTGGTTCGTGGGCGTGGAGCTTTTCCTGGACGGCCTCTTCGGATTCCTTCTGGCCGTCGCCGCACAGTATTTCGCAGCACGGGCCGCCACAGGCTATTCCGCCAGACTCCGTGAGCTTCTGTTCGGCAAGATCCAGAGCCTTCGCTATGAAGAACTGGATTCCGCGGGCACTTCGCTTCTGATCACCCGCATGACAAGCGACTGCGACCAGGTGCAGAACGGTCTGAACCTGGCGCTCAGGCTTCTTCTCCGCTCGCCGTTCATTGTCTTCGGCGCAATGATCCTGGCCTTTACGATCGATACGAAAGCCGCGCTGATCTTTGCGGTCCTCATCCCCATCCTGCTCGTGATCACTTTCGCGGTCATGCTGCGCATGGCGCCTCTGTACCGGAAAGTACAGAAACGTCTGGACCGCGTCACGCAGGACACGCGGGAAAATCTCTCCGGCGTCCGTGTGATCCGCGCGTTCCGGAACGAACGCGGCGAGATCCGCGAATTCATTGAAAACCATGAGAACCTGAAAGGCTTCCAGCTCGCGGTCGGACGGATCTCTGCGATCCTGAATCCCGCGACGACGCTGCTTCTGAATGCTTCCGTGCTGCTTCTCATCTACGTGGGCGGCGTGCGGGTCAACATGGGCGTTCTGACGCAGGGCGCCGTGGTGGCGCTGGTCAATTACATGCTCCAGATCCTGGTGGAGCTCATCAAACTGGCAAACCTGGTCATTCAGATCACCCGCGCCTACGCATCCCTGAAGCGCATTTCCGAAGTGACTTCGATGGAGTCGGAAGCGCGAGTAGAAGGAACGGTAAATGCCGGCGCCGAAAACGAAGGAGTTCCGGCCTTTACCGAAGCGCCTTCCGTCCGTTTCGAGCATGTTTCCCTGACCTATCAGGGAGCCGGCGAGGCGGCGCTTTCAGATCTTTCATTTGACGCGAAGAGCGGCGAGAAGATCGCCGTCATCGGCGGTACGGGTTCCGGAAAGACCACGCTGGTCTCTCTGATCCCGGGGTATTACCGCGCGACGGAAGGAGAGATCCTTCTGGACGGAAAGCCGCTTTCCGCCTATGACGAGCGTTCTCTCAGACAGTCTGTGAGGACGGTCTTCCAGAAAGCGGTGCTGTTCAGCGGGACCATCCGGGAGAATCTGTGCTTCGGCCTCACGGAGGAAGAGGAACAGAAGATCACGGACGAAGAACTGTACGAGGCGCTTCGGGCTTCGGACGCGTATGACGTGGTGATGGAAAAAGGCGGCCTTCTGGGCCCGTGCGAACAGGGCGGACGGAACTTCTCCGGCGGCCAGCGCCAGCGCCTGACCATTGCGCGTGCGCTTGTGTCAAAGCCCAGACTTCTCATTCTGGACGACTCTTCCTCCGCACTGGATTTTGCGACGGACGCGAAGATCCGGGCCAGTCTGGCGGCGCTCCCCTGGAACATGACGGTTTTCACCGTGACCCAGCGCGCCGCGACAGCCATGCATCAGGACCGGATCCTGGTGCTCGACGAGGGGCGCCTGGTCGGAGAGGGCACGCATGAGGAACTCATCGAAAACTGCCCGGTCTACCGGGAGATCGTGGAGTCCCAGACGTAAATGCGCCCCCATGGAAGCGCGGAAAGCGCTTCCCCAAAACATGCAACGCACCGGCACACTTTTTGCCTCATGCCGGATGTGAATACAGCCCACAGGGCTTAAAACGAGAGGTGGTATATGAAAAAGATGATGGCAGTGCTCATGGCAGTGCTGGCGCTTTCCATGCTGGCGTCCTGTCAGAAGACAACTCCGACGGAAAAACCGGAGGAGAAGACCGCGGAGCAGACGACGCTTGCACCGACGGAAGCACCCACGGATGCACCGACGGAGGCGGAGATCCCGGCGAAACAGGAGATCGGAAAAGGCGCGAAGACCTTTACGATGACTGTGACGGACGCGGATCAGAAAGAGTATGAGCTGACGATCCATACGGACAAAACGACCGTTGGCGAAGCGCTCTCCGAATACGGGCTTGCAGACATTTCCGACGGATTCCTTACGGCGATCCTCGGCATGGAAGCCAGCTGGGAGAAGGACAAAGCCTATTGGGCTTTTTACATCAACGGAGACTTTGCGATGACCGGCGTCAACGATACGGACATTGAGGACGGCGGGAAATACGCACTGGTATATACAAAATAAATGACAGACGGAGAGACCGGCTGGAAGAGGGAGAACACGTTGAAAATCGTCTATACCGGCTTGAAACCGGACAAAGGACCGAAAAAAACCGACCTTCAGGCATCAGGGCCCAAGCTTCCGGACAGACCGGAGGAACTGGACCGCGCCCTGCTTTCAGAAGCATTTTACCAGATATTCGGAAGAGAAGAAGGGGAACCCGTCTTCGTGTTCTCGCCCGGCAGGGTGAATCTCATCGGAGAACACACCGACTACAATGGCGGACATGTGTTTCCCGCGGCGCTGACGATCGGCACCTATTTCGCGGCACGGAGAAGGAGGGACCGCAGGGTCCGTTTCTACTCCGGCAATTTCAAAAACACACGGGTGATCGAACGTACGCTGGATCTCCTGGATTTTGATGCCCAGAAAGGTTATTCGAATTACCCGATGGGCATGATCTGGGCTTATGAGACAAAGCTCGGACTGAGCCTTCCGTCCGGTCTGGACTGTTACATCGTCGGGAACATCCCCAATGCCTCCGGGCTCTCGTCCTCCGCCTCCATCGAGGTGGGCATGGGCATCGTTCTGAACACACTGTTCGGATTTACGGTGTCCAATCAGGATGTCGCGCTTCTGGGGCAGTATTCCGAGAATCATTACAACGGCGTGAACTGCGGCATCATGGACCAGTTCTCGATCGCCATGGGGAAGAAAGACTGCGCGATCTTTTTGGACTGCGCGACGCTCGATTACGACTATGCGCCGCTTCAGATGGACGGGCTTCGGATCGTGATCGCCTGCACCAACAAGAAGCGGGGACTTGCGGATTCCAAGTACAATGAGCGCCGTGCGGAATGCGAAGAGGCGCTCCGGAGGCTGAATACGGTCATCGACGCGCCGTCTTTGGGCGCACTCACACCGGAAGAATTCGACGCGCATCAGGATGCGATCGGAGACGAGACACTGATCCGCCGGGCACGGCACGCCGTTTATGAAAATGCGCGTACCGTGGAAGCGGTGAAGCGGCTTCAGGCAGGCGACATCGAGGGCTTCGGAAAACTGATGAACGCTTCCCACGTATCGCTCCGGGACGATTATGAAGTGACCGGTCCGGAACTGGACGCGCTTGCGGAAGCGTCCTGGGCAGTCCCGGGTGTTCTGGGCGCCAGAATGACCGGCGCGGGCTTCGGCGGCTG
>DBVJ01000141.1:611-754 GCA_002308115.1 Lachnospiraceae bacterium UBA1267 | reverse complement strand
CGGGCGCGCACGCCTTGTAAAGCTGCGCCTCCGGGTGTATGATAGCGGGCAGGCCGGTCCATTTGCCGGCCTTTGAAAAACGGGCAGCTCATCTGCCGCCCGGTCAGGGAGTATGAAACATGGAAGACAAGAAGGTTTATTAT
>DBVJ01000141.1:299-527 GCA_002308115.1 Lachnospiraceae bacterium UBA1267 | reverse complement strand
GACAGGCACGGACGAGCACGGCCAGAAGATCGAGCAGAAGGCGAAAGAGAAGGGTGTTACCCCGAAGGAATACGTCGACGAGGCGGCGGGAGAGATCCGTCGCATCTGGGATCTGGTGGGCACGAGTTACGACCGCTTCATCCGCACGACCGACCCCGACCACGAGGCGCTCGTCCAGAAAGTCTTCCGGAAACTGTACGACCAGGGCGACATTTACAAAGGCGAATA
>DBVJ01000141.1:0-176 GCA_002308115.1 Lachnospiraceae bacterium UBA1267 | reverse complement strand
GACCGTCTGATCGAGCACATCAACACCCATCCGCAGTTCATTCAGCCGGAGTCCCGCAAGAACGAGATCATGAACAACTTCCTGCTGCCGGGCCTCCAGGACCTCTGCGTCTCCCGCACCAGTTTCAAATGGGGCGTGCCGGTGGATTTTGATCCGAAGCACGTGGTCTACGTCTG
>DBVJ01000006.1:13213-14380 GCA_002308115.1 Lachnospiraceae bacterium UBA1267 | reverse complement strand
TTCATTGCCGTCGTAATAGCCGCACCAGACGGCGCGCATCCTGAGATCCATGAAGGCGTGCCGGAGCATTTCCCGTGCCGCCTCAGTCATATAGCCATGGCCCCAGAAAGGCTTCCCGATCCAGTAGCCCAGTTCGCATTCATCCGCCCGCTCGGTGAGGTCGGTGTGGCCTTTGAGATGGAGTCCGACGGAGCCGATGAGGCATCCGTCTTCCCGGCGGAGGATCGCATAGGTCTCGGCGCCCGAAAGCACGGAGCGGATAATGGTCCTGCTCTCTTCCACGCTCTCGTGCGGCGGCCAGCCGGCGATCGGTCCCACGGCAGGGTCGCTTGCCAGCGGATAGAGTTCTTCCGCATCGCTTTCTTCCCAGCGCCTCATCATGAGCCGCTCCGTCATAAAGACCGGATTCCTGAGGGTCATCAGTCCGCCGCAGCGGGAGAAGAACTCATAATGAAGCGCAGGGAGATACGCTTTGGTCTCCTCTTCCACGAAGTAGGCCTCTTCGTCATCCCATTCATTACCGCTCTCTTCGCGGCAGCGCTCCAGGTCTTCCTTTGTTTCAAAAGCCACGTCTCCGATATAGAGGGTGCCTCCGCTCCGAAGAAGCGGCAGCAGGCCAAGAAGAAAGGCGGGCTTCTCTTCGTCCGGAATGTGATGGAGCACATAGGTCGCAACGATCGCGTCATAGCGACGGGCGCGAAGCTCCTCCGAAATGCCTCCCCGAAGATCTCCAAGGTACAGCGCTGCTTCCGGCATCTTCTCCCGCGCGGCCGCGATCATTTTCTCCGAAAAATCCTGCCCGAAGATCCGGATGCCGCGGTCGTAAAGCCTCTTCGCAAGCGTCCCGGTCCCGAAGCCCAGTTCCAGGACTTCCCCGGCACCGCTTTCGAGGATCCGTTCCGTGACCGCATGAAGGATCTTCCGGTATCCGGCAAATGGGTACGCCTCTGCCTCGTCGGTCCGGATCACATCTTCATCGTATTCTTCCGCCCAGCGGTCAAAGCCATTCTGATCAAACATCGCTTCATCCTTCAAAGCCGCCGATCTTCCGGTGAAGAAGATCCCGGACAGCGGCGGGTTCATCCGTAAACTCTTCTCTTCGATAGCCCCGTGTGTTTGCGGTCCGGCCATGTTCGTCCTCTGCCGTGAACCGGACGTAGAGGTCCA
>DBVJ01000006.1:8378-13157 GCA_002308115.1 Lachnospiraceae bacterium UBA1267 | reverse complement strand
CTCCCGCTGTTCGTGATCACGATGCGCCGGACAGGCGAGGTTTCGATGTGGAAGACTCCGTTTTCAAACCAAAGCGCATGGATCAGAGGTCCGCGCGAGGCATACAGATCACCGCGCTCCATCGCGCCGGTGATCTCTTCGTATTCCAGCCTGTCCGCAAAGATCATGCTGAAACCGCCGAACAGATCTTCTTCCTTGTGGGTATCGTCCGTCGCGACTGCGGCGATCCGCTGCCCGCTCCGAAGCATTTCATCGTAAATATACGGACAATACGCCGCATAGCCTCCCACTTCACAGTCCGTATTGAAGATCTCCATGGCGAACAGGCCCTGAAGCTGCGTATAGACGGAAGCGTCTTCCATGGACCAGGTCGGATGATTCAGGCAGGCCAGGAAACCGGCTTCCCCTGCGATCCGGATCAGTTTGTTCAGCCCCTCCGCAGAATACTCCTTCGTGATCTCCGGTCCGTCGAAATGCGCCAGGCTGACGTCGGGCGGTCTGTCCAGCTTTAAGACGTCCGCCGTATTGAAAAATGGCATCTTCATCGTGCCGGGTCTTTTCGCGTAAAAGTTCAGATGGCTCAGCCGGCGCATGGGCTTCGGAAGATCCAGATCCCCGTAGATTGCGGCCTCGTAAGAGGTCAGCATCAAAAAGTCCGGATCGTTCAGATCTTCATGGGGCACCATCACTTCATGATCCGTGAGCGCCACGACCTGATAGCCGGCCCCTTTGTACAACGCCTTGATCTCCTCGGGCGAAAACCGTCCGTCCGAGATCGTGGAATGGCAGTGAAGGTTCGCCTTGTATTGTTTCTTCCCTTCCGGAATAAGGAAAACGCGGTTCGGACGCATGGATCCCTCCTTATGGAAAACGACCGGGACGAAGCCCGATCGTTTCTCAGACACAATATGAGTTACCAGATCATTTTCTCCTCGAACCAGGCCGCGAGCCCGTCGATCGGCACACGCACCTGCTCCATGGTATCGCGGTCGCGGACCGTGACACAGTGATCCGTCTCGGAATCGAAATCGTAGGTCACGCACCAGGGCGTTCCGATCTCGTCCTGTCTGCGGTAGCGCTTTCCGATGGAGCCGCGGTCGTCGAACTCGCAGTTGAACTTCTTCGAAAGTTCCATGAACAGCGCCTCGGCAGGCTCGTTCAGCTTCTTCGAAAGCGGCAGCACGCCGACCTTGACCGGCGCAAGCGCGGGATGGAAATGAAGCACGGTGCGGACGTCGGGCTTCTCTTCCGTGCCCAGGTTCTCCTCGTCATAGGCAGAGCACAGGAAGGCCAGAACGACGCGGTCGGCGCCCAGCGAGGGCTCGATGACGTAGGGGATGTAGGCCTCGTTCTTCTGCTCGTCGAAGTACTTCATGTCCTGTCCGGAGACTTTCTCGTGGCAGCTGAGGTCGTAGTCCGTGCGGTCTGCGATGCCCCAGAGTTCGCCCCAGCCGAAGGGGAAGGTGAACTCGAAGTCCGTCGTGGCCTTGGAATAGAAAGCCAGTTCTTCCGGATCGTGGTCTCTCAGACGAAGCTCCTCATCCTTGATGCCCAGTTTCAGAAGCCATTCATGGCAGAACTTTCTCCAGTAGAGGAACCATTCCTCATCCGTGCCGGGCTCGCAGAAGAACTCCAGTTCCATCTGCTCGAACTCGCGGGTACGGAAGGTGAAGTTGCCGGGCGTGATCTCGTTCCGGAAGGATTTGCCGATCTGGCCGATGCCGAAGGGCAGTTTCTTCCGGGAGGTGCGCTGGACGTTCTTGAAGTTCACGAAAATGCCCTGCGCGGTCTCGGGTCTCAGATAGACCGTGGCCTTCGCGTCTTCCGTGACGCCCATGAAGGTCTTGAACATGAGGTTGAACTGGCGGATGCCGGTAAAGTCATGCTTGCCGCAGTAGGGGCAGGGGATCTGCTCTTTCTCGACGTAGGCTTCCATTTCCTCATTGGTCCAGGCATCCAGCGGTTTCTCCGCCTGAAGGCCCTTCTCATTCATATAGCTCTCGATGAGCTGGTCTGCGCGGTAGCGCGACTTGCAGGCCTTGCAGTCCATCAGAGGATCGTCGAACTTCGTCAGATGGCCGCTCGCCACCCAGGTTTGCGGGTTCATGAGGATCGCGCAGTCCACGCCGACATTATAAGGGGACTCCTGGATGAACTTCTGCCACCAGGCGCGTTTCACATTGTTCTTGAGTTCCACGCCCAGGTTGCCGTAGTCCCAGGTGTTCGCAAGTCCGCCGTAGATCTCGGAACCCGGGTAGATGAAGCCTCTGGCTTTGCACAGTGAAACGATCTTCTCCATGGTCTTTTCCATGATGTCTGCCTCCGAAAAATATACCGTTTGTTTGAAGAAGACGCGGCCAGATCTCTCGGGAGGCCTGGCCGCTTGTCTTCGTAAGGATCAGGATCTCCGGTCAATCAATGGAAGATCATGATCGCGTATTTTGCTTTACCGATGCCGGCGCAGTTATTCTCCTTGCTGAATTCCATGCCATTCGCGTAGGCGATGATCTCGCCGTCTCCGTACATGACACAGCTGAAGTCTGCCAGCATGAAGCGATACTCCGCCGCCTTCTGGGACGTGATGATGGACTCCAGGTCCACGCTCGTTCCGTTCGGTGTGACAAATGAAGTCTTTCTTAAAACGTCAGGCGCGTCAGCCAGCGTGCCCGTCACAAGACCGCTGCCGTTCTTCCGGCTCAGAACGATCTGATTGTCCGGGAAACTGTTGTAATCAGCCGCCGTGGCGTAAAGAAGACTCTGGAAAAGCTTCTCGTTCAGCACTTCGCAGCGCACAAGCGTTACAGACTCTGAATAATGCGGTTCGTCCGGAGAATGAGGCGCGCCGTCCGCCGATTTCGGGGTGTAGGCATGCGTCCTGTTGTACTCCGCGATCTCCTCTTCGAGGAAGCCCTGATATTCCTTCACGTCGTACTTCTTCGTCTCGAAATTCTCGATCGTGACATCCTGGACCGCAAGGTCGGTGAACAGATAGAAACTGTCCTTCGTGCCGCCGAACGTATTGAGTTTTTCCGTATCATCCTTCCGGACGCACCCGCAAAGAAGCCCCAGGATCAGAAGAAGGGCCAGAGAAAAGCAGGCCAGACGCCGTTTATTAATCATATCGATAACCTCGAATCAATGAAACTGCTTTTGGAAATCCTATAAGCAAAAGCAATATTAGCAAAAAAAGCCTTTCATTTCAAGAGGAAGTCACAAACTGTGTCGATCCTTCTCATCGGAAAAACAGGTGTCTTTCCGCGTCTTCATTTTCAGTTCAGAAGGTCGATGAATTCCCGGGATCTGAGTGGCCGGTCCAGCGCGCGGCTTAAGAGATCCTCAGACACCCTGCCCATCTCCGAAAGCACTTCCTCCGTGACCAGGAAAGTAAAGAGTTTCGGAATATCGGTGCGTTCGATGAAATTCAGCGCATATACGGCACTTTTACTCAGTTCGTAGCGTGCCGCGAAGCCTTCCCCTTCCGTAAACTCCGGCGCGAAGCCCTCCAGCGTGAGCGCTTTCATTTCGAAGATCCGCATTACCAGTTTCCGGTCCAGCCGTTCATTCGTGAGTGCGCGGAGGCTGTAGTAAAGCAGCGTGAGAAGCGCCCCCTCGTCCACATTTTCCTGGGCGAAGCGGCCCGAAAGCTCCAGAAAATACATCCCGTAAGAGGCGCTCGGAACGTCCATCACGACCGGCTCGAAATACTCTGTGATCTCCGCCCGGTTCAAGGTATAGGAATCTCTGCCGGAATACAGATAGAAGCGCCCGAAGGCAAATGGCCTCGTGGCACTGACGAGCGCGGACGTGGGGCGTCGTGCGCCTCTGGCAAAGCAGGAGATCTTCCCGAGTTCTTTCGTGAGCACGCTAAGCCGCCTGTCCGCCTCTCCGACGGGCATGGAAGAAAGCACGATTCCGTTGACTTCTACGGTTTCTGTCATATCAGTCGCTGTCCTTACGGGTCTCCTGATAGCCGAAGTTCTTCAGGAGCACTTCGGAATCCCGCCAGTCCGGACGGACCTTGACCAAGATCCTCAGATTCACCTGGTTCTCCAGCATCTTCTCCGCGTCTTCCCTGGCCTGGGCGCCGATCTTCTTGAGCATGCGCCCGCCCTTGCCGATGATGATGCCTTTATGGGACTCCTTTTCACAGATCAGGGATGCTTCGATGTCCCAGAGGCCGTTCTTCCTTTGGGTCATGGATTCGATCGTGACGGCGATGCCATGCGGGATCTCGTCTTCGATCGACCGGAGCGCTTTCTCGCGGATCATTTCCGCCACCAGCTGCCGCATGGGCTGATCCGTCAGCGTATCCTCGTCGTAGTACAGCGGACCTTCCGGCAGAAGGCGGAAGATCGCATCGATTAGTTTGGATGTATGGACGGACCTGAGCGCGGACACTTTCAGGATCTTGTCAAAATGCATGACCTCGGACCAGGCTTCCTCCGCCTTCTTCAGCATTTCCTTGTCCGCCAGATCGATCTTATTGATGACGAGGATGACCGGCTTTCCCATCCCGGAAAGCTTTTCCGCGATCTCCCGGTCGTTGGTGCCGATGAAATCCGACGGCTCCACGACGAAGAGGATGACGTCCCCTTCCGGAACGGTCTCGCGGACTTCCTTCATCATAAACTCACCGAGCTTGTTTTTGGCCTTGTGGACGCCCGGCATGTCCAGGAAAATGATCTGCCCTCTCTCGTCGGTGTAGACCGTCTGGATACGGTTCCGGGTCGTCTGGGGCTTATTCGCGGTGATCGCGATCTTCTGCCCGATGAGGTGGTT
>DBVJ01000006.1:8227-8350 GCA_002308115.1 Lachnospiraceae bacterium UBA1267 | reverse complement strand
CATCAGCGTGGACTTTCCAACGTTGGTGCGTCCGACGATGCTGACAAAACCCGATTTGGTTTTATTTGCCTGATTTGCCATTTCTCACTCTCCCGTGAATCCACTGATGCTTCCGAAGAGCTC
>DBVJ01000006.1:332-8093 GCA_002308115.1 Lachnospiraceae bacterium UBA1267 | reverse complement strand
CCCAGCCACAGAAGCATGTCGGCTCTGCCCTGCCTTGCGGGCAGAAGCGGGCTGTCCACCATGCCGAAGGTGCCGATGATATATTTCCGGAGATCTCTGTCTGAGATCTCGAGGGTCTTAAGATACTCCGGGACGCCTTTGTAAATATCCAGACTTTCCTTGAGATGCGGATCTCTGAACGAGCAGAAAACCAGACGTCCGTCCGTATCAAAACGCACCATGCAGCCATAGGCGCCGCCCTTGACCCTCAGATTGATCCAGAGATACTCAGTGCCCATGATCTGGCGGAAGACGTTCATGACGCCCTCCGGGAATTTCCGGAAACCGGCGTCATGGATATTCCCGCCCCATGCAACGTACTGCACGAGAGACGCGGTCTTGAAACCTTCGTTCAGAAGCGCTTTTTGGAAGGTCCTCGGCGCACGCTCTGAAGCGCCGTCCCGAAGCGTTTCCAGATAGGCCGGAAGGGCTTCCCGGATCGCCTCCCATTCTTCCTGTCCGCCGGTAAAGGACAGGATCAGATTGCCTTTCTTCAGGATCTCGCGCTCGACGGCATAGAGTTTCTGTACAAGCGCGTCCTTCTCGGCATCGAAGTTTTTGAGGAGCCCGTCCACGTAGCGGTAGAATTCCAGACCGGACAGACGCTCGTTCTCATAGGCCACCGGGCTGGTGTAGGAAAGCGCCCGCTGCATGGCGGTGGCATGCCCGGAGTTTTCGAGCGTGTCTTTCATGTTGACGCGGATCTCGGAAAGGATCTCCCGGATCCGGGCCGTATCCTCGAAACGGGTATGTCCGAAGACCTCTGTAAGCAGCCGGACCGCGTCACGGGTATCTTTCCGGAGGTATCTCGCGGACAGCACAAAATGCTCCAGGATCTCGTCCGAGTCCAGTTTCGTAAGAAGGTTTGTAGAGGCGCCGATCCCGCCCGTAAACAAACCGATCTCATTGGTCAGATCGTTGTAGCTGAAGTGTTCGGTGGACATCTGCGTGTACAGGTTCTTCAAAAGACCTACGGCGCAGAGATCCTCCATGCAGACGCCNNGTGTACAGGTTCTTTAGAAGACCTGCCACGACGAGGTCTTCCCCGCGCAGCCCTTCAAGCGAGAAAAACGCGTCCAGATAGCCGATGCCGCTCGTGACCGCTTCATGGTAAATGGTCCGGACGCCGGCGATCTCCCGCTCTTCATTGTGCACGGCGCGCGGCTCTGGATCGATCTCGGAAAGATCCAGAAGCGGCACGCTCTCCAGTTCTTCAGGCGTAGATGGCTTTTCCTGATAAGCCCTGAGTTCCGCGGTCTCCCGGACGATCTTACGGATCTCTTCCTCGGACAGGGACGCTTTATAATCCGCGAGTTTCTTTGCCAGCGCGCGGTCTTCTTTCTCCGTCAGGCCCTCCTCGGGTTCCAGGGCGATGAGCACCGCATCCGTGTTGTTCAGGATCTTATCGCGGAGAAGCTGTTCGAAATAATCTCCCTGGACAAGTTCTCTGAGTTTCACGAAAAGCGGATCGAAATGAAGAAGCCCCAAGGCTTCATTTTCATCGTGCAGCCAGGCGTCCGAAAGGATATTCCAATAGGCAAGGCCCCTCGGGAAGCTCCCGTAATCCGCCTCGCGCATGGTGAATTCGATATTCGTAATGCCCGCCAGGAGCGCGCGCTTATTGATCCCGCGCTCAGCCTGCTCCGAAAGCGCACGGGTCAGCACTTCGTCAAAACGTTCGAACGCATCCTTCTCCGCGTCCTGCGCGACGATGGAGAAATTCGGCTCTCTGAACCACGAAGCATGACAGCCGGATACATTTGCGCAGATGCCTTCGTCCAGAAGCGCCTGACGCACCGGGGCGCCCGGGGCGTTCAAAAGCGCGAATGCCAGGATCTGATAGGCCAGAGATTCCACCGGGTCAAACAATCCGCCGACACGGATGGCTTTCTGGAAATAGCATTTGGCTTCGCTGTCGCCTTCCGGCACGCTGTAGGGACAGACTGCGCGGAGGACTTCGCCGCTATGGGGGGCCAGAGGCACGTCGGTCTTCGGATCGATCGCCTCGTAACGGCTAAGGTAAGCTTCGTGGAGCCAGTTGAGCCGTTCCTCAAAGTCCATGTTGCCGTATAGATAGAACCATCCGTTGGAGGGGTGGTAAAACCGCTTGTGGAAGGCCAGAAACTTTTCCTGTGTCAGACCCGGGATGTCCTTCGGGTCGCCGCCTGAGTCATAGGCATAAGTTGTTCCGGGATAGAGGCGCTCCATGGCGACCGTGTCCAGAACGCTCATCGGGTCCGAATAGGCGCCGCGCATCTCGTTGTAGACGACGCCGTTCAGCTTCAGCGGGCTTTCGGTGTCCTCCATTTCATAATGCCAGCCCTCCTGCCTGAGGATCTTGTCGGTCTTGTAAATGTTCGGGCGGAAGACGGCGTCCATATAGACAGCCATCAGGTTCCGGAAATCCGCCTCGTTCTGGCTCGCGACCGGATAGGAGGTGCGGTCGGGATAGGTAAACGCATTCAAGAAGGTGTTCAATGAGCCCTTCGCGAGCTCCATGAAGGGATCTTTCACGGGGAAAAGCTCCGATCCGCAGAGCACCGAATGCTCCAGGATGTGCGGGGTTCCTTCGGAGTTCTCAGGAGTCGTCTTAAAGGTGACCGAGAAGACTTTGTTGTCGTCTTCCGTCTCAAGAAGCAGGAACTTCGCCTGCGTCTTCCTGTGATGCAGCTGATAGGCAACGGCGCCGATCTCCGGGAGTTCGGCCTTGCGGATCAGTTCATAGCTGTCCGGGATATTCATGGTCTTTCCTCTCTTTACGGGAAGGTCCCAAAAGGGTCTTTCAAAAAATGAACCGGCCGCTCAGTACCCGGCCGGAAGAAAGCTGCCCTGAGGCCGCTGTGTCTTTTCTATTGCTTTCGCCGGTTTTCCTCGTACTTCTGGTTCAGCATACGGAGTATCGCTTTGGAGGACTGATCCGAACTGACCTTGTAGGTGCCGGGGTCGATCTTCAGGCTGTACAGCCTGGACTGGATGAAGAATACCGCGGCAGAGCGGATGATCCCGTGCTCTCTGAGGTCCGTTCCGATCGTGAGAACGCTTTCTCTGGGTTCGACCTGAAGCGTGTATTCAACGCCTTTTCCGGGCTCGGAAACGGCCTCGTCGCTGAACAGCGCCTGGCCAAAACGATAGCCGAAGACGGCAAGCAGCGCGACCATGGCGATAAACAGCACCATGATTGCGAATTTCAGATAATGGAACGCGTCCTGTTTTTGCTTTGGCCGTTCCTGTTTTTGAGCTTTTCTTTTTTCCATCGTATCAGATCAGCTGATCTCCATGATGATCGGAATGATCACCGGATTTCTTTCCACCGTACGCCATACATAGGAGCCGAGGGCTTCCCGGACCTCCGTCTTGATGCGGCCCCAGTCGGTCATCTTCATGCCGAGGCAGCGTTCCGCGGCCTCCTGGGCAGCCTTTCTTGCGCCTTCCATCAGGTCCACGGACTCCCGCACATAGACGAATCCGCGGGAAATGAGTTCGGGTCCCGCAAGGAGCTGGCCGGTGCTTCTACTGACGGACATTGCGACGATGATGATGCCTTCTTCCGCAAGATTCTGGCGGTCTCTAAGCACGATATTCCCGACGTCGCCGATGCCGAGGCCGTCCACCATGACGCCGCCGTGCGGCACTTCTCCGGTTACCGCGGCCGATTCTTTCGAGAGCTCCAGAATGTCGCCTGAATTGATCAGAATGACATGGTCTTTCGGGACGGACATGATCTCCGCGATCTTCGCGTTCGCCTGCCTGTGGCGGAATTCGCCGTGGACCGGCACCGCGTACATGGGGTTCGTGAGCGCGTAGATCAGTTTCAGTTCTTCTTCGCAGGCGTGTCCGGAGACGTGGGTCGCCTTGTTCTGGACCGCCGCGCCGCGCTTTGCGATCTCATTGATCAGGTCGGAGACCGCCTTCTCATTGCCGGGGATCGGCGTCGAGCTGAAGACAACGGTATCATTCGGCGTGATGGAGATCTTGCGGTGCTGACCGTTCGCGACTCTGGAAAGCGCCGCCATGGCCTCTCCCTGAGACCCGGTCATCAGGATGCACATTTCCGAATCCGGATAGTTGTTGACCGTTTCAATGTCCACCAGCACATTGTCCGGGAAACGGATGTAGCCGAGCTGGCGGGCGATCTCGATCGCATTGACCATGGAACGGCCTTCGATCGCGACCTTCCGTCCGAATTTCGCGGCCGAGTCGATGACCAGCTGCACACGGTTCAGGTTGGAGGCGAAAGTGGCCACCAGGATCCTGGATTCCTTGTTGGAAGAGAAAATGGAGTCGAAGGTCCCGCGGACGAGTTGCTCCGAAGGCGTGTAAGCCGGCCGGAGCGCGTTCGTCGAATCCGAAAGCAGCGCGAGAACGCCTTCCTTTCCGATCTCCGCAAGACGCTGAAGGTCCGCCGACTCGCCGACGATGGGCGAAAAGTCCACTTTGAAGTCGCCGGTGTGGAGGATCGTGCCCGCCGGGGAACGAAGCGCCAGCGCGCAGGCATCCGGAATAGAATGGTTGATGCGGATGAATTCCACGGTGAAATCCCCGGCATCAATGACGTCTCCGAACTGGACGACGTGGATCTCTGCGATGTCCTTCATCTCGCGCTCTTCCAGTTTGCTCTCGATGAGGGCCATCGTAAGCTTTGTGCCGTACATCGGCGCGTTGACCTCTTTGAGCACATAAGGCACGGCGCCGATATGGTCTTCATGTCCGTGGGTAAAGAAGAAGCCTTTGATGCGGTCCTGGTTCTCCTTCAGATAGGTGATGTCCGGAAGAACAAAGTCCACGCCGGGCATATTGCCGCCGGGGAAGGCGAGTCCCGCGTCCACGACGATGAGACTCTGGCCGTATTCGAACACGGTCATGTTCATTCCGATCTGTTCCAGGCCGCCGAGCGGGATCACTTTCACGATCCTCGGGCTTACGTTGTCATAAATGTTTTTCTTCGCTCTTGGCATAACGCTCCTTTATCATCTGATCGGCCATTGGCCGGAAATCTGCACGATAGGGGACCGGGCGCAAACCGCCCGTCCGCTTCATTTCAAGTCGGTGTCCTCCAGAAGTTCCCTGAACACACCGGCCACCGCGGTCAGCGTATCGTCGTCTTCCACGATCTCGTAGGAAGCCTCGGCATCCGCATCGGTCGAAGTGTCGCGGAGAATGACGCATTCCGCCTCCTCGTCTTCGCTTTCCGAAACGAGAAGATAATTCACGCCTGAAATGCGTGTCTGCTCAATGACATACAGGAGGATCTCCTCGCCGTCATCCGTCGTAAATACGATCTTTTCCGTCTCCATCATCCTGCCTCCCCGGGATATGCGTCTGAACTGTCTTACGGATCCTTCTTCTCACGGCGCGCGCGTGCCGCCAGGAAATCTTCCAGGATCAGGCTTGCCGCCACCGCGTCGATATACGTCTTCCGGTCCTTTGCCTGAACGCCCGTCTCCTCGAGGATCTCATCCGCCTCCACCGTCGTCAGACGCTCGTCCTGATAATGCACATCCAGTCCCGTCCGGCGATGAAGCATTTCTCCGAATGCCTGCGCCTTTGCGGAACTCGCTGATTCTTCTCCGTTCAGATGGAGCGGAAGTCCCACGACGATCTCCGTGACTCCCAGCTCCTTTATGATCTGCTCCACGCGGGCACACGTCCGCCTGAGCTTATTCTCTTCCTTCCGGGTGATCGTTTCCAAAGGCTGCACAGTGATCCCGAGGGCGTCCGTTACAGAGACCCCCACCGTACGGGAACCGTAGTCCAGCCCGATCACGCGCCCGTTCACAGTTTCGTCTCGAGATAGTGATGCACGAGTTCCGACAGAAGCTCGTCCCTCTCCACCTTCATGACCAGTGCGCGGGCATTCTTATGATTGGTGATGTAAGTCGGGTCGCCTGACATGATGTATCCGACGATCTGCAGTTCCGGGTTGTAGCCCTTCTCTTTCAGCGCGCCGTATACTTCGCGGAGCACCGCCGCCGCATCCATGGTCGGATCCAGGTTCTCCGCGGGATCAGGAATACGAATCAATTGTGTATGGTTCAGGTTGCCCATAGTTACTCCTTGTGCTGTCACATGTTATAGAGTTTCGCTCACCAGTAGGCTTATTTTACCAGTACACATCAAGCTTTTCAAGCATTTCGCAGATTCTTCACATTTTTTAGGAAAGTTTTTTTAGAAAATATATGCCGGAAGCCGGTTTTTTCATCCAATCCGCATCATTTTTCCGTCTCAACGGCATAAGAACCGTGAAGAAGTTTCAGTCTGCCGCGGACGATCTCGCCCGCCTCATCCGCTTTCATCCGCACACGGATGTATTCGCGTGTGTAGCCCCCAAAGAAGCCCGGATGGTCCGGATCCGGCTCTTCCGCGAGCGCTTCCGCCATGCGGCCCAGGAAATTCCGGCGGTAGGTTTCGGACATTTCCTCGCCGAGGGCGATCATTTCCGCGCTTCTTCTTTTCTTGATCTCATCCGGCACCTGGCCGCTCATGCGGTCCGCTGCAGTCCCTTTCCGGCGGGAATACTGAAAGACGTGCAGCTCGTAAAAACCGGCTTCACGGACGAATTCCAGGCTCTCCCGGAACTCTTCCTCGTTCTCCTTTGGGAAACCCACGATGACGTCCGTGGTGATGGCGGGGCAGTCAAAAGCCTCCCTGAGAAGCCGGAGCGCCTCCCTGTACTCGTCGGGTGTGTATTTCCGGTTCATCCGGCGGAGGACCGATGCCGAGCCGCTCTGGAGCGACAGGTGGAAATGCGGGCAGATCTCCGGGATCTTCGAAAGTTCCCGGGCAAATGTTTCGGTCACGACTCTGGGCTCCAGCGAACCGAGACGCAGCCTCTCCACGCCCGGCACCGCGGCCGCCGCGCGGATCAGTGAAAGAAGGTCTTCCTCTTCCGGAAGGTCCTTTCCGTAACTGGACAAATGGATCCCGGTCAGGACGAACTCCCGGATGCCGTTCGCCGTAAGCGCCCGGATCTCCTCGAGAACCGCTTCCGGCGCCTTGGAGCGGATCCGTCCGCGGGCGTAGGGGATCAGGCAGTAACTGCAGAATTCATTGCAGCCATCCTGCACCTTCAGTTCCGCGCGGGTATGTTCATGCACCGTTGTCAGAAACTCCGGACGGTAGCCCTGAACCTTGTTGATGTCCGGGTTCTCCGGCAGTTTCTTCTCCTTGAGAAAGGCGGAAAGCGTCTCGACAAAGTCTTTCTTCCGCTCGTTGCCCAGCACCAGATCCACGCCGGACGCGTACAGCGCCGCCTTGTCTCCGGTCTCCGTATAGCAGCCCGCCGCAACGATCACGGCTTTCGGCGCAAGCTTCCGCGCGCGGTGCAGCATCTGCCTGGACTTGCGGTCCGCAATGTTTGTGACCGTGCAGGTGTTGACGACGTAAATGTCCGCTTCGTCCGTAAAGGGGACGATCTCGGCACCTGCGCCTAACGATTCATTTTCCATGACCTCGGTCTCGTACTGGTTGACCTTGCAGCCGAGGGTATGGAACGCCACGGTCCGGCTCAAGCTGTCACCTCCATCTCCCCGCACAGGGCCATCAGGGCGGCGATCGCGGCCATGCCGGCGGTCTCGGTGCGCAGGATCCGCGTGCCNNGCGATCCGGAGTCCTTTCAGTTTTTCGGATTGACAATTCATCATTGTTCTCTTAAAATCGAGTTATCACAGTGAAAGGAGGGTTTAGGATGACCACTGTTAAGATCTCTTTAAACTCTATTGACAA
>DBVJ01000006.1:0-265 GCA_002308115.1 Lachnospiraceae bacterium UBA1267 | reverse complement strand
CTCGCGGACGAAGCCCGCGAGGGACAGGGCGCGCTCCTCCTCCCACGGCACGATCGCGGCCTGATGGGCGGAGAGCTGGGCCGGCAGTTGCGCCGCGGGAACGACCGGGCGGACCTCCGGCATCGCGCACCGGCCCAACTGCTTGCAGGCCTCCGCCGCGATCCGCTGCCAGCGGTCGGTCTTCTTCGCGGCGTCCTTCGCGTCGAGCCGCGCGACGCACCGGGCCATCGCCACGGGCACCGCCGCGGCCGCGCCGAGCTCGACC
>DBVJ01000096.1:2575-2723 GCA_002308115.1 Lachnospiraceae bacterium UBA1267 | reverse complement strand
GTGTCCTGCCAGGTGGAGCGGTCGCATTATCAGAACCTTGCCAGGGCGATGGAAATGCTGAAGAACCGCCTGTACATGCTGAAGGTGGAAGCGAACAAGAAGGAACTCGAAGGCATCAGAGGCGAAGTCATGGAGAACGGCTGGGGGT
>DBVJ01000096.1:0-2554 GCA_002308115.1 Lachnospiraceae bacterium UBA1267 | reverse complement strand
TCCAGCCCTATACCATGGTGAAGGACTTAAGGACCCAGCACGAGACGGCAAATGTGCAGGCCGTGATGGACGGTGACCTCGATCCGTTCATGAATGCATATCTGAGATGGATACACAAATGATCACAGCAAAGGTAAAGATCAGCCAGAAGGAACTGAGGGCCTATCTGTATTATTCCACCTATCATTCCTTCCAGGGCATCCTGTCCATTATCCTCGGCCTCTTCACGATCGCCGCGGGCATTTACTATTTCACCCAGGGGAACAAGAACGGTATCTTCTTCCTTCTGATCGCCGCGGTGTTTTTCATCGTCCAGCCTCTCATGATCATGATGCAGGCGAAAATGCAGTCGAAGCATACGGTCTTCCAGAAGGAGACGAATTATGAATTCGACGAGAAGGAGCTTCGCGCATGGCAGGAAGGCGTTGAGCCGGCGAGTGTGACCTGGCAGAATCTGTTCCGTGTCGTCAGGACCCGCGGGTACTACTTCATTTTCACCGACCGCTACCGCGCGAACATCGTGCCCCAGGCCTCGTTCACGAGCGAGAACGGTGCGGAAGAATTCGGCAGAATGATTCAGAGGATCCTGCCGAAAGAGAAGAAGAAAGGCTTTCCGAAGGACAAGGCATGACCGAAGTTTTCGAGACATTCACGCCGGAAGAGACTTTAGAGATCGCGGAACGTATCGGCCGTAAGGCCGGACGGGGCGCGGTCTATGCCCTTTTGGGGGATCTCGGCGTCGGAAAGACCGTTTTTTCAAAGGGCTTTGCAAAAGGGCTCGGCGTCACGGAAACCGTTGTTTCGCCGACGTTCACGATCCTCCGGGAATATCGCTCCGGGCGGCTTCCGATGTATCATTTTGACGTGTACCGCATCGAAGAACCGGAAGAGATGAATGAGATCGGCTTCCGTGAATACTTCTACGGCGACGGTGTGTCGCTTGTGGAATGGGCGGATCAGATCCCGGAACTCATCCCGCGCTCCGCGGTCCGGATCACGATCTCGAAAGACCCTTCCAAGGGCTTTGGTTACAGAAAGATCACGGCCGAATGGCCGGAGACAGAAGAACATGATGATTCTTGCGATTGAGAGCGCTTCGCTGACCGCTTCCGCGGCACTCGTGGAGAGCGGCAGAGTCCTCTCGGAATGTACGGCAAATGACGGCAGGACCCATTCGGAGACCCTGCTCCCGATGATCTCGGAGTGTTTCCGGATGACCGGGCGCAAGGCCTCTGAGATCGATGCGCTTGCGGTGTCCATGGGACCGGGTTCTTTCACCGGTCTCAGGATCGGCGCGTCTACGGCCAAAGGTCTGGCCTTTGCGCTGGACAAGCCCGTCATTCCCGTACCGACGCTGGACGCGGCGGCTTACAATTTCTTCGGCTCGGAATATCTTCTGGTGCCCATCCTGGACGCGAGACGCCAGGAAGTCTATACCGCGCTCTGCGAGTTTCGCGGAGAGGAGTTCATCGTTCATGAGGAAGCTGCCGCAAGACCGCTCAGGGAACAGATGGAGCGGGCAAAGCAGCTCGGAGAACTCCTCAGGAAAAAGTGTCTGTTTTTAGGGGATGGCCTCATCGTACACGAAGATACCATCCGGCGGGAAATGCCCGAAGCGGTGATCGCCCCGCCTCATATGAAGATCCAGCGCGCAGCCTCGGTCGCCGCGCTTGGAGAGAAACTCTTCCGGGAAGGGAAGAGCGTTTCCGCACTGGAGTTTCTTCCGTTGTATCTTCGGGAATCCCAGGCGGAGCAGGACAGAAGGAGAAGAGGGCTCCCTGTTCCGGAGGTGGAACTGTGAGTGCCCTGATCCGCAGGGCTGACGAGCGGGATCTGATGAAGATCCTCCGCATTGAGAAAGAATGCTTCTCCGACCCCTGGAGCATCAACATTTTCAGAGGCGCGCTCTCAGAGCCGCATGCCAGGATCTTCGTCCTGGAAGACGAAGAGGGGATCGCCGGCTATACGGTCACGACCGTGGTGCTGGATGAAGGCTCTCTGGACAATCTGGCGGTCACAGCCGCAAAAAGAGGACAGGGCTATGGCCGGAGCCTCCTTCAGAATGCCCTTGAGGACGCCCAAAACAGCGGCATAAAGCGATTCTTTCTCGAAGTGCGGGAAAGCAATGAGAAAGCCCTCAGATTGTACGAAAAGGCCGGTTTTACGCGCCTTGGCGTGCGGAAAGCCTATTATCAGGACCCTGTAGAAGACGCAGTGATCATGGAGTTTACATGCTGAACGCAACGCTCCTCGGCACCGGCGGCATGATGCCGCTTCCGTACCGTTATCTGACCAGTTTCATCACGCGCTATAACGGCAGTTCGATCCTCATCGACTGCGGCGAAGGGACACAGGTCGCCCTCAGGAAGGCGGAGATCAGCCCCAATCCGATCGACTGCATCTGCTTCACGCATTATCACGGCGACCACATCAGCGGCATCATGGGGCTTCTTCTGTCCATGGGCAATTCGGACCGCACGGAGCCGGTCACGCTCATCGGCCCGAAGGGACTGGAACGCGTCGTCCGCTGTCTCATGGTCATTGCCCCGGAACT
>DBVJ01000063.1:3827-5463 GCA_002308115.1 Lachnospiraceae bacterium UBA1267 | reverse complement strand
GTGGATATCAAGATCGAGTATACCGGACTCCGGCCCGGCGAGAAACTTTATGAAGAGCTCCTGATGGGAGAAGAAGGCCTTCAGGAAACGCCGAACAAGCTGATCCATATCGCCCAGCCCATCCAGATGGACGATGAACAGTTCTTCAAGGAGCTGGAAATGCTGGACGAGGATTCCAGGGCAGAGGACGAGGATATCCGGCAGAAGATCGCAGAGATCATTCCGACCTATCATCCGGATTCCATCGGAGACCTCCGTACGGCGGAGAAAGTCCGCTGCAGCACCTACAACGACGTGAAATGACGTCGTTTTGCGGGCGTTCAGTCCTGAAACATCAAAAATGAAGAACGCGAAAAGCCTGAAACTAAATGGCAAAGCACGGGAAGCCGGCAAAGCTTGTCTGGTCTTCTCCGTGCTTTTTGCGCTTATGACGGCTGCGCTCCTCTGGTATTTTCATCATTCCGGAAGAACTTTTGTCTGGATGAGCGACGCTTACCGCCAGCATCTCAGGGCGATGATCTACTATTCCAGGTGGTTCAGAAGCCTCTTCGAAAACTTTTTCAAGGCTGACTTCACCATCCCCGCTTTCAGTTTCAGCCTTGGCTACGGCGGGGACATCCTGACCACCTTCCATCATTACGGCCTGGGCGAACCGCTTTGTTTCCTTTCGGTCCTGGTTCCTGAGGACGGTATGGTCTGGTTCTATACGGCGCTGATCTTCATCCGGATGTACCTGGCCGGTCTGGCCTTCATCGCTTTCTACCTGTACCGCCGCGGACGGAGTTCATTTGGAGTGGCGTCTTTTGAGCGAGAGCCGGTTTCTCCGTTTCTCGCCGCATCCGGCGCCCTGACCTATGTGTTTGCGGCCTATCCGGTGCATTTCTGCATGCAGCATCCGCATTTTCTCGCAGCCTTCATCTACTTCCCGCTTCTCCTTCTGGGGATCGAGCGCGCGGCGGCTGAGAGAAAACCGGCGATCCTGATCCTCACCGTCTTTCTGACCACGGTCTCCAGTTTTTATTTTCTCTACATGACCGCCATTCTGGCCGTCATCTGGTATCTTATCCGGAGGCTTCCGCTTGGGAAGGACTTTGGCGTGAAGCGTTTCGTTCTGGAGGCGCTTCGCCTTCTCCTCTATGGAATCACGGGCGTTCTCCTGGCGGGCGCCGTCTTTCTTCCGGTCATCGCCTCCTTCCTTCAGGACGCCAGAAGCCTGGAACACAGCGCTTTTACACTCTTTTATCAGCCGGAGTATTACCGGAACATCCTACAGAGCACGGTGTCTTCAGACGCGATCAACAGGAACTGGTATTCCGCGCTGGGATTCGGCGGCGTGTTCGTTGCCTGTTTTTCCATGCTGCTTCTGAGGCTCAGGAAGAACATCAGGCTGTTTCTCATGATCATCCTGATGACGCTGGGACTGATGATTCCGTTCTTCGGTTACTTCATGAATGGCTTCGGCTATGTGGTGAACCGCTGGCTGTTTGCGTTCTGTATGGCGGCCGGTGTGCTCGTGGCTTCCATGCTGGAGGAATTCCGGAAAGCTTCTCTTCGTGAAGTGCTGATCACCTTTGTGATCTCGCTCCTTTACGCCGGCCTGGCAGTACTGATCCGTTCCTCTGCGACCGTCACGTAC
>DBVJ01000063.1:0-3682 GCA_002308115.1 Lachnospiraceae bacterium UBA1267 | reverse complement strand
ACGACGGTGAAGAGACCGATCAGTGTATTTGTCTCTCCCGACGGAAGCCGTGAAGGGACGCTTTTCTGGGACAATGACGCGCGTCTGGTTTCTGAAACGGGAGACGGCGGTCTGTTCCGTTACGTGACGGATGATCCGGAACAGCGCTATGAGAACACATCTCTTTTGTATGATCTCTCCACGACGCAGTATTACTGGAGCATTTCCAATCCCGAAATCAGCCGTTTCATGACGGAGCTTTGCGTCTCGGACCCGGTCAATCTCTACGAGTGGTATCATGGCATGGACGACCGTAGCGAACTTCTGCTTCTGTCCGGCGTCCGCTATTATCTCCGGAAAGGGGAAGGTCTGATCCCGTATTCGTACGAAGAGACGGAGACAGGAGACAATAGCTTCACCGGCCTTTCGCTTTACCGGACGGATCTGGCGCTGCCCTTTGCCTGGACTTATGATCAGACGATCAGTGAAGAAGCGCTTTTAAGCCTGCCGCCCATCCTGAGACAGGAAGCACTGCTTCAGGCTGCGGCCGTGCGGGGAGTGCCTTCAGATACGCTTCCCGAGCAGCTGAAGGATGCCGAAAATGTCCGCCCGCTTGCCCTTTCCTTCTCAAAAGAAGAAGGGCTCACACATTCGGACCATACGGCCGACGCCGCAAAGAAAAAGGCCTCGCTTACACTGAAACTTGAAAGTTCGGAAGCCTGTGAAAGTTATCTCTATGTGACCGGGCTTCAGTTCAGCGGCCGGAATCCGGACCCCGGAAACGACAGCTGGACAGAGCCGACCAGCGTCGTGCTGAGGATCCGTTTCCTTTCGGGAGATACCGTGGTATCCGAGAAAAGACTGAATTACCGGACGTCTTACGACAAATGGGGCAAGGATCAGAGCGATTTCATCGTGAATTCCGGCTACCATGAAGGACCGGTCGACGGAGCGGAGATCATTTTCCCGGAACCCGGTCTCTATCAGATGGACAGCCTTTCCGCATATGCCGTCGACCTCTCCAAGGTGCCCGGCCTCATCGCGGAACGGACTTCCGATGAGATTGGTGTGCCGGATCTTCATGATGCTTCCATGAAAAATGTGACCGGCCGCATCGATTATACGATCCGCCTCAAAGACGCGCGGACTGTCGTCATGCAGGTGCCTTATTCGGACGGCTGGGAAGCCTTTGTGGACGGAGAAAAGGCGGAGATTTTCAGAGTCAACCTGATGTTCAGCGGACTCATGCTTTCGGAAGGCGCGCATGAGGTCACCCTCCGTTACCATACACCTTTCCTCAGAACCGGGCTTCTGGTTTCGCTGGCCGGGGCAGCGCTTCTCATTTTCCTTCTGGTTTATGAAAAACAAAAAAGGAAAGAAAGCATCTGACATACTGGAATATTCCGGGAAAGAGGTTTATACTGTAAAGAAGATCGAAGGATGGGGAAAACCATGGAAGAAAAATACACGGAACACAGCCATTCACATCACAGCCATTCGGGACACAGTCATTCGGAGCACAGCCACTCAAGCGCTGAGCATAGTTCCCGCTATTCCCGTCCGGGTAACCCGGTGGATCTGGCCGAGTTTGAGGAAGATCTCATGAAGGACGCCCCGGAACAGGCGTCTTCCGTCAAGGCAGCCGAGGCAAAGTCCAGCCATAAGAACACAAAGAAAAAGAAGAAAAAGCGTGCGGCGCTGATCGTGCTTTTCGCGCTTCTTGCACTGGTGATGCTTGCGCTGGTCGCAGTCGTCGGCGTTTTCACGTATTTTTATAACCGAAGCAGTTATCATCCGGATGAGAAGAATGTAACCATCGACCCTTCGGAGGTCGCTTCCATGGAAACGATCGATCCCAAGAGTCTGATCCCGGATGACCCGAGTCAGTATGTTCCGGACGATCCGGGTCAGTATGATCCTGACGATCCGGCCAACCCCTCCAACATTCCGCCGACCGATCAGAGCAAGCCTGTCGATGACATCATCCGCCCGGCGGACAGTATCAACAGAGTGGGCTCGGTCTATAACATTCTCCTGATCGGTGTGGACCGCGAAGGCCAGAAGGGCACAAACTCGGATACCATGATCCTGGTCTCGATCAATTCGAGAAAGAAAATGATCTACCTGACCTCGATCATGCGTGACAGCGCCGCCCAGATCCCGGGATACGGCTTCATCAAGATCAATTCCGCATTTGCGGTCGGCGGCTTCAACACCGGCGCGCAGCTTCTGACCGACACGATCCGATATAATTTCGGCTTCCCGATCGACAACTATGCGTGGATCAACTTTGGCGCCATGAAGACCATCATGGACATGATCGGCGGCATCGACATTTATCTGACGGTCAAGGAAGCCCGCTACGTCGGCATCAGCATCCCTGCGCCGCAGGTCGTTCATCTGACCGGCGCCCAGGCCTTGATGCATGCCAGAGACCGTAGTTCCGGCGGATCGGACTACGGCCGCACCCAGAGACAGCGGAACGTCATCATGGCAGTGATCCAGAAAGCCCGCTCCGGTGGACTCGGTAATCTCGTGACGCTTGCAAATGAGATCCTGCCTTACGTCCATCATAATGTGGAAGCGGGCAAGGTGGCGACGCTTCTTCTGAACCTTACGAATTACATGAACTACGGCATCGATCAGATGCGTATCCCGATCGACGGCAGCTTTTACAGCTCGAACGGAAACCTGATCATGGATTTCCAGCGGAATTCCTCCGCCTGGAGAAACATGGTTTACTGACGGCTTATTCATATAAGCTTCTCTCAACGACATGGTGAGCGGGATGGAACCTAAGACCGAAGCCAACGGGGAAAAAGATAAACTCAGGCACGACAGAAAGGTGAAGAAAGAGATCTGGAGAACGGTCAAGTTCGTCCTTCTCTCTCTTTCCGCAGGCCTCATCCAGATCGGTTCGTTCACACTCATGAACGAGGTCTTTCACTGGCCTTACTGGGTCAGCTATCTCATTGCGCTGATCCTTTCAGTCGTCTGGAATTTCACGCTGAACCGGAAGTTCACCTTCAAATCGGTCGCAAATGTGCCCGTCGCGATGCTGAAAGTCGCGGCCTTCTATGCCGTCTTCACGCCGCTCTCCACCTGGCTTGAGGACATTCTGGCCGGCCGGCTCGGATGGAACGAGTACCTGGTCACGCTGATCAACATGTTCCTGAACTTCGTTCTGGAATACCTGTACTGGCGTTTCGTCGTCTTCGGAAAGACGATCGACACCAATGAACAGGCTCGGAAGGAACAGGAGAAAGAGAGAGAAGAGGACGAGAAACGCTTCCGCGAAGACGCGGAAGAACGGAACGCGGAAATCCCCGGAGAAGACACTTCTTCGGATCAGGGATAACAAAGAGGAGGCAGAATCGGTTATGGCAGACACCATGTATGCACTGGTGAAAGAGACCGCTGCGCCGGGACTCACACTCAAGAGAGTGCCCGTTCCGGAATGCGGTCCGAACGACGTGAAGATCCGGATCCACAAGACTTCGATCTGCGGCACAGACCTTCACATTTACAACTGGGACGAATGGTCGCAGGCGACGATCGTTCCGGGAACGGTCATCGGGCATGAGTATTGCGGCGAGATCGTGGAGAAAGGCTCCGAAGTCGTGGAATACGACGTCGGACAGATCGTGACAGGCGAGGGCCATATCACCTGCGGCGTCTGCCGGAACTGCCGGGAAGGCAGAAA
>DBVJ01000017.1 GCA_002308115.1 Lachnospiraceae bacterium UBA1267 | reverse complement strand
AGAGCCGTCTCTTCGCCGCAGACGAACGCGCCCGCGCCCAGACGAAGCTCGATGTCGAAATCGAAGCCGGTTCCGAAAATGTTCTTGCCGAGGAGGCCGTATTCATGCGCCTGGTCGATGGCGATCTGAAGACGCTTGACGGCGATCGGATACTCTGCGCGGACGTAAATGTAGCCCTGCGAGGAGCCGATGGTGTAGCCGGCGATGGCCATGCCTTCCAGAACGACGTGCGGGTCGCCTTCCAGGATCGAACGATCCATGAAAGCACCCGGGTCGCCTTCGTCGGCGTTGCAGCAGACATACTTCTGATCGGCCTGGTTCGCCTTCGCGAACATCCACTTGCGGCCGGTCGGGAAGCCCGCGCCGCCGCGGCCTCTGAGGCCGGAGTCCAGAAGGACTTTGATGACGTCGTCGGGAGTCATTTCGGTGAGGACCTTGCCGAGGGCTTCATAGCCGCCGGTGCCGATGTACTCATCGATGTCCTCGGGATTGATGTTGCCGCAGTTCTTCAGGGCGATACGAAGCTGCTTCTTATAGAAGTTCGTATCGTTTAGAGAACGGATCTCCTGATCGGTGACGGATTCGTCATAGATCAGACGGCGGACGGGACGGCCTTTCAGAAGGTGCTCTTCCACGATCTCGTGGATGTCGCGCTCCTTCACGTTGGTGTAGAGCGTTCCGTCGGGATAGACCATCATGATCGGGCCGAGGGCGCAAAGGCCGTGGCATCCGGTCTCGACGACCTGGACTTCTTCTTCAAGATCAGATTTCTTGATCTCTGACTTCAGTGCGTCGATCAGCTTAAGCGATCCGGACGAGGAACAGCCGGTGCCTCCGCAGACCAGTACATGTGAGCGATACATCGGTTAGCCCTCCTTCTTCTCGTTCTGCTGAACGGTATGGAGCATAAACTCGGTGATCGGCGTGCCGCCTTCCAGGTGTTCCTTGACGACGCGGCGGGCCTTTTCACGGTTCATGTGGACATAGGTCACTTTCTCCTTGCCGGGCTCCAGAACTTCCACGATGGGCTCATACATGCAGAGCCCGATGCAGCCGGTCTGGGAAACCATGACGTCTTTCACGCCGTCTTCCTGGACCAGGTTCGCCAGTTCCTGAAGGACGGGACGGGCGCCGGCGGCGATACCGCAGGTGGCCATACCGACCAGAACGCGCGTGCCGGCATTCTCTTCTTCCCGAAGGCCCATCCGGGTCTGCATCTTCGCACGGATGGCTTTCAGTTCTTCCAGACTTTTCATGCTAAATTCTCCTCCATAATGGTTTCGGATCTTTGTTAACGTGTCATTCGACGGCTCCGCCGTCACATTCCCGCTTGTTCTCCTCGAGATAATCGAGAATGTAAGCGGCCACCTCAGGCTCTGCGAGGGAGACCCCTCCGAGGATCTCTTTCATTTCCCGGGTGTCCAGGACGAAAGAAGCGCCGTCGTAGCTGTAGGTGTAGAGGAAATCCGTTTCCGGATGGTAGACGATGAGCTGCTGGATGGTGGCGGAAATGTCTCCGAGAGGCATCCGGTCGATCGAAGAGTAGCGGAAAGTGGCGGTGTCTTTCGTGCCGACTCCCGGCTCCGACTCGATCGTGAACGTGCCCTCGGCGGCTTCCGCGGCTTCCCGGAGGAAGGGGACTCCGAGCCCCACCTTTCTGGTGGTGCGGGTCGTGAAGAAAGGATCGGTGACCCTTGCGACCTGCTCCGGCGTCATTCCGCAGCCGTCGTCTTCGATGATCAGAGTCATGAGATCTTCTGCCGTATCGATCGTGATACTGATCTGTACGAGAGAAGCTCTGGCTCTTGTGGAGTTCTCGGCAATGTCGAGAACACTCATCGAGATTTCTGGCATCATGGCTTATTCAAAAGACTTCAGGATCTTCGGAAGTTCGTCCAGCGTCAGTCTTCCGTAAACTTCTCCGTTGACCATCATGGCGGGAGCGAGACCGCAGGCGCCGAGGCAGCGGCAGGCTTCCAGAGAGAACTTGCCGTCGTCGGTGACACCGCCGCCCTCGATTCCGAGGAGAGTCTGCAGCTTGTCATAGATGGGACCCGAATTCTTGACGTAGCAGGCCGTGCCGAGGCAGACCTGGATCTTGTACTTGCCCTTCGGGTTCAGTGAGAACTGCGAGTAGAAGGTGGACACGCCGTAAACTTTCTCCATCGGGATCTTCAGCTCATCGGAGATGATGGTCTGGACCTCGACAGGGAGATAGCCGTAGATGTCCTGCGCTCTTTGCAGAACAGGAACGAGATTGCCGGGCGTGTCACGGAGCTCATTGATGACCGCCAATAGCTCCTGCTCCTGCTCGGGCGTGCCCCTGAAAGGAACTTTGGAAATGGTAGACATAGAAGCCTCCTTGTGAAAAGATTATCTAACCTATTATTGCACGAAGAGGCCGTAAAATCAACCAAAAGATTTCCTTGATTTAAGCCAAAAACCCGTCATTTTTAGTTAGCAAAGGCTAACTAAAAAACAAGCCGCATGATACCTCCCCGGAGGCCGTTTTTTTCCGCTTGTACCGTGCCTTGTCTCTATGTTAAAATAAGTACACTTGAAACCACGGGGGCGGGAGACCGCCGAAGACTTTTAGCGCTTTTCGGGACTTGATTTCCGAAGAACGCCGGGGGAGAAAAGGATGAAGATCAGTGAGATCGTGCTCCTTACGGGGGCAAAAGTTCTGACAGGAGAAGACCAGCTGGATTATGAGGTGAAGAGGGCTTTCGGTTCGGATCTCATGAGCGACGTGCTGGCTTATGCAGAAGACTGCGACATGCTGCTTACAGGCCTTGCGAACGCGCAGGCCATCCGTACGGCCGACATGATGGACATGCACGTCGTTCTGTTCGTGAGAGGCAAGAAACCGGATGACCATATGCTGGATCTGGCAATGGACAAGGGCATGATCGTCCTGGCCACCGACAACTTCATGTTCACGACCTGTGGTGTGCTGTACCGTGCAGGCCTGAACGGCGGCATCACGGAAGACGAACCCGCCGAGGAACCTTTTAACGCCTTCGGAGGCGAAAAATGATCTGGGAACGCGGAACCGACGACCGCGCGGCGGACCAGGGCGAACCGCTGGTCCTCACGTACGACGTCGTCGAAAATGATTATACCCGCGCCGGGGAAGCTTCGGGAGACGTGAAGAAGAAGCTTCGTATGGCAGGCGTGGATGCGCAGACCATCCGGCGCATTTCCATCTGCATGTACGAGGGCGAGATCAACATGGTCATCCACGCCAACGGCGGCGTGATCACGGTGGAGATCTATGAGAACAAAGTACGGATGATCCTGGCCGACCACGGCAAGGGCATCAAAGACGTCAACCAGGCCATGCAGGCCGGCTGGTCGACAGCCTCCGAGGAAGCCCGGAACCT
>DBVJ01000046.1 GCA_002308115.1 Lachnospiraceae bacterium UBA1267 | reverse complement strand
ACGCCGCCCGGAGCGGAGTCCAGCATCACGTCGACCTTCTGGCAGAGTTCGTCAAATGTGCCGGCGACCGGGATGTCTGCCTCTTTGAAGGCCTCCGGATCCGCGCCTTCCACCAGGTACAGNNTCGTACTTCACGCCGTTCGCGCCGATCATGTCGTTCTCTCTGAGCGCCTTCAGTGAAAGCGTCGGGGCAAGATCCGCAATGCCCACAAGTTCCATGTCGCCCTGCATGGCGACGCCGTCCGCAAGACGCTGCCCGATGGTGCCGTATCCTGCCACACCTACTCTGATTTTCATTTTCTTCCCTCCGTTATAATCACTTTGATAGAATTCTTTGATGTATGCCTGAACGTCTTCTTTCGTGCATCGCGCGGGACCCGGCGTCTCCATTTTGAGGGAGACCAGAGCGGTCGCGAAAAGAAGTGCATCGGCGGGCGTATCACCCAGCATGCGCCGCGCGATATAAGATGAAAAGACCGTGTCGCCGCGGCCCGTGCGTCCCGAGAAATTCCTGGACTTCACGGGCTGAGTGTAAAACTCCTTGCCGTCATAGACCAGCATTTCCGTGTTGTAAGAGATCAGGATCTCCTTCGCGCCCCAGCCGTAGAGGATCTTCGCCGCTTCCCTGCGGTCGTCCGTGCCGGTGAGCGTTTCCGCCTCCGCCGCGTCCGTCTTCAGAAAGTCAAAATAGGGAAGCCATTTCTTCTTCTCGTCCCAGTCTTCATTGTGAAGCTCTTCGCCGGTGCGGCAGCGGATGAAACCCTGCACGTCGCAGGAAAGTTTGCCCTTCTTCGCGAGGAAGGGGATCATGGACGTGTCGATGTCGCCGCGGATGAGACCTGCGATATCGTACAGTTTCGCCTCGATCTCCGGAAAATGTTCAGGCGTGAGCTTTTCGGCGCTGACGGGGCAGGTCGCCTTCCTTCTCTCACGGTCCTTTGTGAAATAGGTGTTGTGCATTTCCGTTGCAGACCCCGAGGGGATCACACATACGTCCTCCGCCCTGACGCCGAGTCCGGGAAACGCTTCCGCGATGTCCGTGTCCGAAGGGCCGACCATCAAAGCCGCGCCGACTCTTGCGCCTGCGCAGGCAGCCGCCGCCGCGCCGAACCAGATCGCGCCGCCGACGCTTCGCTCGACTCTTCCGTCATAGTCCGTGTTGACGTCCCTTGTCGCGGGACCGATGATGAGCACATCTGCACCCATAAAAGATCACTCCTTTGTATGATTTGAGGCTTTATGCCTTCCGTTTTTTAGTCGATTTTTCTGCAGCTCGAACGCTCCACGAGGTTCGGATACAGGATCCGGTGCGAATAACCGGACTGCTCGTTCTGGATCTTCTGGAACAGGCAGTCCATGGCCACCGAAGACAACAGTTTCATGGGCTGCTCGATGGTCGTGAGGTCGATCCTGGGAAGCGAGGCGTCGCGGATGTTGTCGAAACCCAGAAGGGAAATGTCTTCGGGGATCCGGATGCCCGCCTCTTCCGCGGCCTTCATGATGCCCAGCGCATTGGTGTCGGTGGACGCAAAGATCGCCGTGAACTCCGGCTTTTCGGAGAAGAGCTGCTTCGCCATGAGATAGCCGTTCTGGATCGAGGTGGAATTGAACGTATTGTTGAAATAATGCGGCGTGATGCCAAGCTTTTTGCAGGCATTCTCGTATCCGTCCGCTCTCAGCTGATGCGTCGTGGAATTGCGGCGCTTGCCGAAATACAGGATATTCCGGTGGCCGAGACCGTACAGGTATTCCGTGCCCATTTCCCCGCCGCGGAAGTTATCCACGGAAATATAACTTTCCGGGATCTCCCGGAGGTTCTCTCCAAAGAAGACCGTCGGCACACGCTTTGTCAGCTGGGTGAGCGCCTCGGAACTTTCCGGCCCGCAGGGGCAGAGAATGATGCCGTCCACCTGATGGCCTACCATGAGTTCGAAGATTTCACGCTCCTGGTCTTTGTCCTTGGAGGAATTGGACAGGAGGATGTTGTATCCGTGCTCGTGGGCCTGGCGGTCCACATAATAGGCCAGTTCGGACATGAACGGATTGTTGATGTCCGTCAGGATCAGGCCGAGAAGCATGGTGTTCTTCTTGACCATGGCACGGGCTACGGTATTCGGGGTGTAGTTCATCTGCCGGCAGACTTCGACGATCCGCGCACGGGTCTCTTCACTGATCTCCGGGCTTCCGGACAACGCTCTGGAAACCGTGGAATAAGAAACACCGACGATATTGGCGACGTCTTTGATGGTAACATTTTTCATGGCGATCCCCTTCATGACGGGTGCGGACATATATATCTTTCGTGATTATAAAACACGGCGGAAAAAAACGCAATCGTTTCCGTAAAAAAACTGTAAAGACACGTCCGATCCAGCTCCTGAAGCGTGTGGATCCGCCGATGCCGGGACATCCGTCCGGTGTACTATTTCAATAAATAATGCATGTTCCTCTGAAAAACTCATTGACAACCCGCGAATAAACGCTTAGAGTAATGTTAAGTATTTCCGGGCAGTGTTTTTACGCAAACGATTGCGGGAAGAAGCACCTCCTTCCCCGGGAAATTCGTCAAAGGAGCAAGGTTCTCTATGATCAAAGCAGTCATGTTCGACATGGGCGGCACGCTCGAGGACCTGTATTCCGACGAAAAAAACNNAGAACGGCATCCGCACCGCGCATGAACTGTACCGTATCATTACGGAGCACGGCATTCAGGTCCCCTATAACGAGAAGGAACTCTGGGACATCGTTCTTCCCGAGATCCTTCGTTATAAAAAAGAAGCGGAAGGCACGCTCGTCGAGCTCAA
>DBVJ01000043.1:748-2702 GCA_002308115.1 Lachnospiraceae bacterium UBA1267 | reverse complement strand
ATGCCGCGGTTTCCGTTCACGCCGGCGGCCTTCGCATAGGGGTCGACCGCTTCCTGCGTGCCTGCCGCCGTGGTCACGGTGTAGGTGTAATAGGTGCCGTGCCCGCAGTCCGCGGTGAAGGACCAGACGCCCTTGTCGCCGAAGACCATCTCATCTTTCTCATATGCATCTCCGCCGTCTCCGGCTTCGAACAGGTTCAGAACGACTTTGGAGGCTGTCGGCGCCCAGACCTTGAAGGTGGTCTTGCCATCTTCTCCGATGACCGCGCCGAGATCGTCGCCGTCATACACGTACTTTTCGATGAACTCCGGGCTGTCGAAGATCTTCGTCGGCATGGCCGGCGAGGAGCCGAATCCGTCGATGGTGACGGAATAGTTCTTCCGGATGTCCAGAGTCTCTTTGGTCTTGATGACGCCTGTTACGACTTCATTGTTCAGGCTGGACAGCGACTCGACTGAAAGCTCCTTGCCTTCTTCATAGACGTGCACGGCGCTCAGGCTTTCGATCCGCATCGCAGGCGCGATGGAGTAGCGGATCTCGTTGAAGGAAATGATACCGCAAGCCGAGAAGATCTTGATCTCCTGCAGCGTCTTTCCGCCGTCGGCGCTCTCAAACTGCCGTCCGTCGCCTTCCAGCAGATAAATGTGCGTCTCTTCGCCGGTGATCACGGCAAAGCGGTCCGTATCCCAGTCCTTCACGGCTTCGCCCCAGCTGGTCCCGCAGGGTTCGGAGCACTCTTTACGGACAATGAATCCGACCTGCGTGACGCTCTCCGGAACGTTCACCACGCACTTGACGCCGTAATTCGACGGATGGAATTCATAGCCTCTTCCGTCGGCGTCGTCCCACCACATCCAGACGTCGCATTTGCTGTAATCCGCGGTGTCCGAATGCCAGTAGATGGACAGCTGGTTCTTTCCGGCTTCTTTCGGGAGTTCGAACTCTTCGATGGGTTCGCCGGTCGTGGGTTCCGTCGGCGGTTCCGTGGGTTTGTCCGTCGGTTTCTCCGTCGGCGCTTCGGTCACGGGCGCGTCTGTCGGAGCTTCCGTCGTATTATCCGGCTTTTTGCAGGCTGAAAGCATCGTCGCAAGAAGCATGAGCAATGCGGCAAAGAACGCCGCATATTTACGGATCGGTCTCATTTTGTTCCTCCTTCTTTGAGAACGGTCAATTGACTGTGTTTCCTATGTGGTTCATGGCCCTGAAAGGCCGCTTGTTCTATCTCATAGAATACCGCTTTTTTGGGGTCTCTTTCAAGACTTTTCCGGTCCTTGCTTCACATTTTCGCTGTCCGCCTCAAGGAAGCATTTTGTGAATCTGTCCAAAAGTTCTTTTAAGACCTTTGTGACCGGCTTTCTTTGGCCCGAAGCCTCGTCACGCCCCCTGTAAAGAAGCGCAGGAGGATCCTTCGGCACATACCGGAGCGCGCCGCGCATCTCGGTAATGAGATCCGGAAGCCCTTCCGTACGGATCCGGGCATCCGGGAAAAATGTGAACCGAAGGAGCTTTGTGTCTCCGCTGATCTCCGAGATCCCGATCCGGGAAGCCTCCGCACGGATGACTGCGATGGACAAAAGAGAAAGCACCGGCCGCGGAATGTCTCCGAAGCGGTCGACGAGTTCGTCCTGAAGCGTTTCGGAATCTTCTTCGGAGCGGATCTGGGAAATGCGCTTATAGATCTCCAGTTTCGCGCCTTCATCCGGAATATAACTGTCAGGCAGATAGGCGTCCGCCGTGACCTTGATCACCGTGTCGCCCGCGTGCTCCGGTTCTTCCTCCGCCTCCCCTTTTGCGGTCAGGACCGCGTCTTTAAGCATTCGGACGTACAGGTCGTAGCCCACGAGCGTCATATGGCCGGACTGTGCTTCGCCGAGCACTGCGCCCGCGCCGCGGATCTCCAGATCCTGCTTGGCGATCCGGACGCCGCTGCCGAGCTCCGTAAACTGCCGGATCC
>DBVJ01000043.1:263-714 GCA_002308115.1 Lachnospiraceae bacterium UBA1267 | reverse complement strand
AGGCATAGGCCTGACGGCTGGAGCGGCCGACCCGTCCCCGGAGCTGGTAGAGCTGGGCCAGTCCGTAGCGCTCGGAGTCATGGATGATAATGGTGTTGACGTTCGGGATGTCGATTCCGGTTTCGATGATCGTGGTCGAGACGAACACGTCGGTCTCTCCGTCGATCAGGGAAAGCATGCGGTCTTCGATCTCGGACTTGGCCATCCGGCCGTGGATATAATCCACGTTGAGATCCGGCAGCATCTCTTTGATCTTTGCCGCGATGTCCGCAATGTCCTGCGCACGGTTATACACGTAATAGACCTGCCCGCCGCGGTTCGTTTCCCGGCGGATCGCCTCGCGAACGATCTCCGGCTCGTACTCCATCACATAGGTCTGGACGGCTTTGCGGTCTTCGGGCGGCTCCGACAAAAGACTCATGTCACGGATGCCGATCATGGACATGTGGAG
>DBVJ01000043.1:0-191 GCA_002308115.1 Lachnospiraceae bacterium UBA1267 | reverse complement strand
TGCTCTTCATCGATGATGAGAAGTCCGAGGTCTTTGTAGGACACTTCTTTGGAAAGAAGCTTGTGCGTCCCGATGACGATGTCCACCGATCCGTCCTTCAGGCCGGAAATGGTGTCGCGTACCTCTCCTTGAGAGGAAAAGCGCGACAGCATGCGGACGTTCACCGGAAATGGCTGCATACGCTCCCGGAA
>DBVJ01000062.1:1146-4505 GCA_002308115.1 Lachnospiraceae bacterium UBA1267 | reverse complement strand
CTCGGCATGGATCCGCTTCCGGGCGGCAAGCAGACGGTCGTTGCGGAAGTTCCCGAGAAGGAACTGTTCGGCTATTGCACGATCCTTCGCTCCATGACCGGCGGTATCGGTGTGTATGAAGTGAAGTTCGACCATTACGAGCAGGCGCCTCGTGACGTCCAGGAGAAGGAAGTCGCGAAGAAGGCTGCGGAAGAGAAAGAGTAATTCTTCCGCGTTTGCTGAGAAGAAAGATGACGCGGCACAGGAAGCAGGAATGCCTGCGGTCGGTGCCGCGTCATTTGATACGAAGAGACATTCGGGAGGTTTTCAGATGGCAGGTATCATCGCAGGAGCAGACGTCGGCGGAACGATGCTGAAACTGGCTCTTTTCACGGAGGAAGGCACACTTCTTCGGAAGTGGTCCGTCAAAACGCCCGGAAGAGAAGAGATCGATACGCTGTTCTCCCTGATCGGCGGCGAGTTTCTCAAGAAGGCGGAAGCGTTCAAAGAGGAATACGGTCCGCTTCGTGCGGCAGGCATCAATCTGCCCGGCCCGGTCAAGGCGGACGGCCATTTGGCCAACTGCGTGAACCTTGGTATGGATGGCTGCTATCCTGCCATCGAACTGGAGAAGATCCTCGGCGTGCCCTGCGCCGCGGCCAACGACGCGAACGGCGCTACCTTGGGCGAAGCGTATTTTGGAGCCGCCAGAGGCTATGAAAATGTCGTCATGCTGACCCTGGGGACCGGCATCGGATCCGGCGTCATCGTGGACGGAAAGCTCATCGCCGGAAACCGCGGCATGGGCGGGGAGATTGGCCATCTGGTCGTCCGCCCCGACGAAACCGTGCCCTGTAACTGCGGAAACCGCGGCTGTCTGGAACAATATGCTTCCGCGAACGGCTGTGTGCGTGTCGCGAAGAAGCTGCTTCTGGAAAAACCGGAGACGGAATCGCGCCTTCGGGACATCCCGGATTTCAACTGCAAAGATGTGTTTGATGTGGCAGAGGAGGGTGATCTGATCGCCTCGGAGACGCTGGAAATCTTCGGCGATACGCTCGGTCTTGCGCTTGCCCATGTGTTCCACGTCATCGATCCGGACATCTTCGTGATCGGCGGCGGCGTTTCCTATTCCGGCCAGATCGTCATCGACCTGGTCGAGAAGTATTTCCGTAAATACTGTCACATTATCGACGAAATGCCGGAGTTTAAACTGGCCGCGTTGGGAAATGACGCCGGCGTCTACGGCGCCATGACGCTTGCCAGAGAAAGGCTTTGATCTTGAGGAAGAAGACCTTCCGGAAAGTGCTGAGGGAGCTTAGGCCCTGCCGGGGTAAGGCAGTGCTTTCTTTCCTTCTGGCAATGATCGAGGTCGCAGGCACTCTGTATCTTCCGATCCTCATCGGCCAGGCGGTCGATCTCATCATCGGAAAGAACCACGTCGATTTTGACGGCCTTGTGCCGGTATTCATTCAGATGGCCGCCGCGATCGCCGCATCTGCGCTCGCCCGCTGGCTCCAGACCATTCTCAACAACAAGATCGTCTATACGGTCACGGAGAATCTCCGTATCCGTCTGTTCACCCATATTCAGGTACTCCCGCTTTCCTATCTGGACGCGCATTCCTCGGGAGACCTTGTCAGCCGGATGGTGCAGGACGTGGACCGGCTTGCGGACGGCCTTCTCATGGGCTTTACCGAACTATTCACGGGTGTGCTCACCATTCTCGCGACGCTCATTTTCATGTTCTCGGTGAACCCGATGATCGCGGCGGCCGTTGTCGTTCTGACGCCGTTTTCGCTTCTTCTGGCGCGCTTTATCGCCAACCGTTCCCACCGTTACTTTGAAGCGCAGGGCAAGGCCCGCGGCGCGGAAGCCGGCTATGCGAACGAAATGATCGAAAATGAGAAGATCGTGCAGGCTTATGCGCAGGAGAGCCGGGTCACAAAGCGTTTTGGCACGCTGAACGAGGAACTCCGGTCGCATTCATTGAAGTCAGTGTTCTTCTCGTCTCTGGTCAATCCCTCCACCCGCTTCATCAACGAGATCATTTACACGGTCGTCGGCGTGGCCGGCGCGTTGTTCATCATATCCACCGGGGCGACAAGCCTCACGATCGGCGGCCTGACCGTCTTTCTGTCTTACGCGAATCAGTACGCCAAGCCCTTCAACGAGATCTCAGGCGTCATCACGGAACTGAAAAACGCATTCGTTTCCGCAGAGCGTGTCTATGAGCTTCTGGAGACGCCCCCCGAACCCGATCCGGTCCGAGTGGAGCGCGCTTCCGAAGAGACGGCAGCCTGTGAAAGGGAGGAAACTTCCGAAGCGGCTTCTCAGGGCCACGTGGAATTCAGGGACATTTCCTTCGGCTACGTGCCGGAGAAGACGGTTCTCGACAGCTTCTCACTGGACGTGAGACCGGGCGAGCACATTGCCCTGGTCGGCAAGACCGGCTGCGGCAAGACGACGCTTATGAACCTCCTTCTCAGGTTCTACGAAACAGACCGGGGGGAGATCCTCATCGACGGCGTGTCTGTCCGGGACATGAGCCGTGAGGCGCTCCGCGCGAAGTTCGGCATGGTGCTTCAGGACACCTGGATCTTCGGCGGGACGGTCCGGGAAAATATCCGGATCGGAAGGCCGGATGCCACCGACGAAGAGGTCCGCATGGCGGCGAAGCGGGCCCATGCGCACAGTTTCATCCGTCTGCTTCCGGAAGGCTATGACACCGTCCTCAAGGAGAACGGCGCCGGGCTCTCGGAAGGACAGAAACAGCTTCTCTCGATCAGCCGCGTGATGCTTGCGCTTCCGCCCATGCTGGTGCTGGACGAAGCGACGTCGTCGATCGATACCCGTACAGAGAAAAGCATCCAGAACGCCTTCAATGCCTTGATGGAAGGCCGTACAAGCTTCATCGTCGCCCACCGTCTGTCCACCATTGAGAACGCGGACCGCATCCTGGTTCTGGCGGACGGGCACATCGCCGAGCAGGGATCTCATGAAGAACTTCTCGGAAAGAAGGGGCTTTATTACGACATTTACCAGAGCCAGTTTAAGGGAAGCGCGGTGTAAAGCGCCGATCGATCCGCCGGATCCTTCGCCGGGACAAAGGAGAACGATATGTACAGAGAATTGTTTGATTTCATCCAGAAAGCGCCGACCGCTTTTCAGGCTGTCGCGGAGTTCAGGACACGCCTTCTTCGGGACGGCGCGGTGGAACTCAGAGAAGACGCGCCCTGGGAACTCCGTTACGGCGTGACCTATTTCATTACCCGCAACGACTCCGCCATCGTGATTTTCCAGATCCCGGAAGAGGGAGAGGAATTCCGCGTCTTTGCGGCGCATTCCGATTCGCCTTCCTTCAAGGTCAAGGAGAATCC
>DBVJ01000062.1:911-1075 GCA_002308115.1 Lachnospiraceae bacterium UBA1267 | reverse complement strand
CTTTCCGTGGCGGGACGGCTCACGGTACGCGACGGAGACGGCCTCAAAACCGTTCCGGTCAACGTGGACAGAGATCTTCTGATCATTCCGAACGTCGCCATTCATCAGAACCGCGAAGTCAACAAGGGCTACGCCTGGAACATGCAGACCGACATGCTTCCGCT
>DBVJ01000062.1:603-782 GCA_002308115.1 Lachnospiraceae bacterium UBA1267 | reverse complement strand
GATGACATCGAATGCGCTCTGGCCGGCTTTTTGGGCTTTCAGAAGGCATCCAAGAAGCGCCATATCCCGGTGCTTATGGTTTTTGACAATGAAGAGGTGGGCTCGCAGAGCCGTCAGGGTGCGGCCTCGACCTTCCTTCTGGATACCGTGACCCGGATCGCGGAGGAACTGCCGCGCGG
>DBVJ01000062.1:0-544 GCA_002308115.1 Lachnospiraceae bacterium UBA1267 | reverse complement strand
ACGCGCTGCATCCGAATCATCCGGAAAAATGCGACCCGACCAACCGGCCGGTCTTAAACGGCGGCATCCTCATCAAATATGCCGCGACCCAGCGCTATGCGACCGACGGCCTCTCCGGCGCATTTGTCAAGAAACTCTGCGAAGATGCGGGCGTTCCGTACCAGGTCTTCCACAATCGTTCCGACATGGCCGGCGGCGGCAGCCTCGGATCGATCTCCACCTCGCAGGTGGCCTTCCCGCTTGCGGACATCGGCGTCACGGAACTTGCGATGCATTCGGTGTTCGAGACCGCGGGCGTCAAGGACTTTGCCTATCTCGTGAAACTCGCGGAGACCTTCTTCGCGTAAGACGATACAAACGCACGGAGTTATTCTTCACAGAAGACGATCCGGAAGGACGACATGAAACAGCTCATAAGGGAAATGAAACCGCAAAGAAGGGACATGATCCTGGCTCCGCTCTTCAAGATGCTGGAGGCCGGTCTCAATCTGCGCGTTCCGCTCCTCATGAAGCAGATGATGGAAGAAGCGATGCCCGCCGCAAT
>DBVJ01000047.1 GCA_002308115.1 Lachnospiraceae bacterium UBA1267 | reverse complement strand
TTCGCGGCGCGCTTTCCGATCTCCACAGCGCAGTCGATGTCGCAGTTTCCGCCGCCGAAGCCGTTGCCGTCTTTGTCATAGGGATCGTTCCAGACACGCACGCGGATGGTGTTCACGCCGTTCTCGGACATCGTTTTGAAAATGTCCTGCTCTTCTCCGTCGAATCCGTAGTAACGGACGCCCGAGGCCTCTTCCGCGAGAACGGAGGAAAGGTCCATGCCCATGATGAAATCCTCGGCGAGGCCTTCCACCTTCTTCACATAGAGGGAACTGCCTTCGATCTTCTCGGTTCTGACTTCCTGATCCGGCACGATGGCGTCAGGCCATACGGGCGCCTGGGTCTCGTCGGGTCCGGGTTTCTCCGTCGTTTCGGCGGGAGACGTCTCGTCCTTCGTGCTTCCGCTCTGGCAGGCCAAAAGAGCCGGGCAGAGAAGCGCTGCAGAAAGAAGGAAAGCGGCTGCTTTCAGGATCTTTTTCATGTCAATTGCTCCTTTTCGGTGATTATCGTGGAACCAAAATGCGGAATCAGTCCGCGTAGATCATCAGTCCAGATCCATAAAATAAAGCACCATCCGGACCGCAGCGTCATCCCCTTCGGGGGCTTCTTCGGAAAGCCCCGCGGAATGGCGCGACTCATTGGAAAAGAAGAGATAATAGTCTTCATTTTCCGTATAGACCGCGTCGGGGTTGACCTCATGCGGCGTGTCCGGATCAGGCTCGGGGATCCGGTACTTGAGGAAGGACCGTGCCGACCCGGTGTCGGTTTCGGCGTCGTAGATCTTGATGGCGGCCGGAACGCCGTCCACGAGGAGGTATTCCATTTCCGGATGGGCATCTTTGAAGGCGGTGAGCGGCACGAAGTTTTCTTTGAATGAATTCATGTCGGACTCGTGGATCACGAACACGTCCGCCTCTTGGATCTCCCTCATGGACAGAAGCGCATAGGAAAACATATGGATCCGCACACGCGTGATGCCCTCCGGCCGGGCCTCGTACAGGACGTCCTCCAGATCCTTCGCGGAATCCTGGAAGGTATTCACGAAGAACGTGATCTTCTTTCTCGCCGGCACATTGTCAACGTTGATGAAGATCGCGGCGGACAGAAGCGCCGCGCCCATCAGCGCGAGCACGTATTTCGGCCAGTCCTGAAGCGTGATGCGGACGCGCTTTCCGACGGGGCCGGTCAGACGCTCCTTCTTCCCACGGAGAAGATTCCGGATCTTCCGGCCTGTAAAGCGGTCCGGAAAGGCGATCGAGAAATACAGGAAGATCGCCGTCCATGCCGCGATTACGAGAATGATCCCTGAAATGACCCCGTACCGGACAATGGTCTTCTGATTCGAAACTGCGGCCAGGACCACCGAGACCAGGATTCCCAAAAGAACGACCGAAGCCGAAATGATGATCCACTTCCGCTTCTTTAGGGCCAGTTCTTTCTTCTCTTCCTCGATGCGTTCTTCTTCGCGTTTCCGTTCTTCTGTCATGGCAGTGCCTCTCCGGTGCTATTGTAACGGAGGCCGGCTTTTTTTTCAAGGACGTGGATCCACGGCTGATTGAAAAAGCATGGCCGTCCATTTATAATACAATGAAAGAATGCATCGGGAGGACGTTATGGATACCGAAAAGATCAATGCCTTAAGACAGATCATCGACGGGAGTCAGAACATCGTTTTCTTCGGCGGCGCAGGCGTTTCCACCGAAAGCGGCATTCCGGACTTCCGCTCCGCCGACGGCATATATAACCAGGATCTCGGACGGGAAGTATCCCCGGAGGAAATGATCTCGCACACTTTCTTTGTGCGTCACACGGCAGATTTCTACGCGTTTTACAAAGACAAGCTGATCTACCCTGAAGCGAAGCCGAACGACTGCCACAGGGCGCTTGCGGAACTCGAACGTCAGGGCAAGGTGAAGGCTGTCGTCACGCAGAACATCGACGGTCTTCATGAAATGGCCGGAAGCAAACGCGTCTACGACATCCACGGATCGGTGCTTCGAAACTACTGCGAGAAATGCGGCGCCTTCTACGGAGCGGATAAAATCCTCAAGAGTCCCGGCGTTCCGACTTGCGACAAATGCGGCGGCCGGATCAAGCCGGACGTCGTCCTCTATGAAGAAAGCCTCGACGAGAACAAGCTGTACGGCGCCATGCAGGCGATCGCGCAGGCCGACGTCCTTCTGGTCGGCGGAACTTCTCTCGTCGTCTACCCGGCCTCCGGCCTCATCCGCTATTTCCAGGGCTCCAAACTCGTCCTCATCAACAAATCCGAGACCGCTGCGGATCGTTACGCCGATCTCGTCATCCGGGATCCCATCGCGCAAGTCTTCCGCGCCGTCATGGGCTGGTGACGTTTCAATTGTTGCAGTTATTTACGCTCCGGAAGGAGGCCCAGCCTTCTTTCGGAGCGTATTTTCTTTATTCTTTCCTGTTATGCTCTTCTAAAATCACGCCCTCTTTTGTTTGAGGAGCGTATTCGACAGAAACGGTGGAATGACGCTCTCTTCAAAACCCTCTGTTTTTCATTTCGAGAGCGTATTTGAAAAAAAGAGTAGAAATACGATCTCATGAAAACCATCAAGAAGATCATAAAACTTCTTTTTGACACGTTTACGCTCCACTACTTTCCCAAACGGAGATCATCTTCTTAAAAAATGGGTGATATACGCTCTTGTTCGGCGAAAAAACCGCTCTCAGCGAGATCATAAAAAGGGCAAAATGCGTATTTACGCTCCCGTACAGGAATGCCCACCTGCAAGATGCGTGTTTACGCTCCCGTACAGGAATGCCCACCTGTGGAATGCATGCCCATATTCAATACAATGAACTCTTGACATATCAACATCCCCGGCTGCGAAGCCGGGGATGCTGTTGAATGGAGACCTTCTTATTTCCCGTTGCGCAGCACTGCGCTCGTCTGCGGGGAAAGCACCAGCACCGTGCCCTCGAGGGTGGCCGTCCCACCCGGATAATACGAGAGGTCATTCTGATCGAAAGTCTGCTTTCCGAGACCGGCCGCAGCCGCGACCAGGTTGAAATAAGAAGCGTTGACCGAAAGCTCCTTCACGCCGGAATAGTCGAGAGAGGCCAGATCGATGCGGACTTCCTGGGTCGTCGTGTTGTGAAGCACCATCACGGCGGTTCCGTCATAGACCGACACAAAGCCGCCGGCCTTGGAGCCATTGATCTTCAGAGCGGTGTACGAACCGCGGGCGATCTCCGGATTGGCTTTCCGGATCATGATCAGACGCTTGTAGTATGTGAGAAGGCTCAGGTCTTCTCCCTTGACCGATTCCACCGTGTCTGTCGTCTGGTTCTTCTTCGAATAAGTCGTGCCGGACGGATCCTTCACCTTGTCCCCGTCGCCCCAGAGCATGGCAAGTCTTCGGTTCGCATCCGTCGCCGCGCCTCCTCTGGATCCGCGCATGCCGAGCTCCTCTCCGTAATACAGGAAAGGCGATCCCGGGCCGAGAAGATAGAGATTCGCGCCGACGTGGCTCCGTCCCGTAGCTGCGGTCAGGAATCCTGCAGCGCGGTCCATGTCATGGTTTGTGATGAATGGCACGATCATGGAGTCCTCACGGATCGAGCGGACCGTGTTCAGATACTTCTCCACGTAACCGGTGTAATTGTTCACGTCGCCGTTCGCCGCCGCTTCCGCAATGCGGCCGCTCTGCTGCGACATGGAGAAATTGAAGCAGTTCATCGAGGTGTAATACCGGTCGGTGACGCCGTCGCCGTCCCAGACTTCCGCGACGGTGTACACGTCTGGCTTGTAGGTCTTCAGTTCTTTGATGTACCACTCCCAGAACTCGGCGCTCTTCACATTGTCATTGAAGTAAATGTACTTGGCCGCATCGAAACGGAAGCCGTCGATACCCAGATCCAGATAGAATTTGGCAACGTCCAGAACAGCCTCTCGGACCTCTTCCTTATCAAAATTCAGTTCCGGCATGTCGTTCGAGAAGTTGCACTCATAATAATCTGAAGTGCCCGCGATCGGACCGTAGCTCTTGCCGGCCTCCGGCTCGGATTCGCCTCTGGTATAGTACACGTACCAGTCATAGTACTCATTTTCCGTATCGCCGTTTCTGTGGGCGTCTGAGAAGTTCTTGAACCACTGGTTTCCGGCGCCCGTGTGATTGATGACAAGGTCCAGAATGAGCTTCACGCCGCGTGCGTGGCAGACCTCGATGAGATCTTTGAGATCATCCATCGAACCGAAGTTGCCGTCGATTGCATAGTAATCGTTGACGTTGTATTTATGGTAGGTCGATGACCGGAAGATCGGGGTCAGCCAGATGCCTTCGATGCCGAGCGAAAGACCGCTCTCCGGGTTTCCGTCGTTCAGGTAATCCATGCGGTTTATGATGCCGCGGAGATCGCCGACGCCGTCGCCGTCCGA
>DBVJ01000145.1 GCA_002308115.1 Lachnospiraceae bacterium UBA1267 | reverse complement strand
GATTCGGGCGGCTTTCAGGTCTTTTCTCTGGCAGATCTTCGGAAGATCACGGAGGAAGGCGTCGCGTTCCGTTCCCACGTGGATGGCCGGGCCATTTTCATGGGGCCGGAGCAGTCCATGCGGATCCAGTCCAATCTGGGCAGCACGATCGCCATGGCTTTCGATGAGTGCCCGCCTGCGCTCGCAGAACGGTCCTACATCGTTCCGAGTGTGGAGAGGACGACCAGATGGCTTCTTCGCTGCCGCGCCGCGCTTTCCCGGTATAATGCCGAGGAGGGGGCGCTGAACCCCGACCAGATGCTGTTCGGCATCAACCAGGGCGGGATCATCGCGGACGTCCGCATCGATCATGCGAAGCGTATCACGGAAATGGATCTTCCGGGTTATGCGGTCGGCGGCCTCGCGGTGGGAGAGAGCCACGCGGAAATGTATTATATTCTGGAAGAAACGGTCCCGTATCTCCCGAAAGACCGTCCCACCTATCTCATGGGCGTCGGTACACCGGAGAACATTCTGGAAAGCGTGGACCGCGGCATCGACTTCTTTGACTGTGTTTATCCCTCCCGGAACGGACGCCACGGACATGCATACACGCATCATGGGAAACTGAATCTCATGAACGCGCGTTTTGAACTGGATGAACGCCCGATCGAAGAGGGCTGTACATGCCCTGCCTGCAGAAGATACTCGAGAGCATATATTCACCATCTTCTGAAAGCAAAGGAAATGCTGGGGCTGAGGCTTCTGGTCCTGCATAACCTTTGTTTCTACAACAGGCTCATGGCTGAGATCCGCGAGTCGCTTGACAATGGAACGTTTTCCAATTATAAGTATACTATGCTGGAATCTCTCAAAGGAGACGGCAACTAAATCATCATACCCCATAAGGAGGGTTCTTTACATGAAGAAGATTCTGTCAGTCCTCGGTGTCATCGGCCTCGCAATGCTCAGCGGCTGCCTGCCCATGGGCGGAGACGAAACACAGCCGTCCAGCCCCTGGACCATGATCATTTATCTGGCCGTCATCGTCGTGTTCTTCGTTGCGATGTATTTCATCGCGATCCGTCCCGAGAGGAAGCGCGAAAAGCAGCAGAAGGAGCTTCTGGCTTCCATGGCTGTCGGCGATACCGTTCTGACGACCTCCGGCTTCTACGGCGTGGTCATCGACATCACGAACGACACGGTCATCGTGGAATTCGGCAACAACAAGAACTGCCGCATCCCGATGCAGAAGGCCGCGATCGTCCAGCTGGAGCATCCGGAAGGATATGTCGCTCCGGTGCCGGCGGAAGAGCCGAAGAAGGAAGAAAAGAAAGAGAAGAAGTAAGAACCTGCCCTGCGCGCAGGGTGAGGGATAGCGATGAAAGACCGTTCCCGGAAGGGGACGGTCTTTTTATGGGGGAGAAGAGTGAAGAGGGTTGCGAAAGGGACGGATCGCTGCGCAATCCACCCCCCTATAGGGACGGATCGCTCCGCGCTTTGCGCTCCCGCGATCCTGAGGCATTCGCAGCTCTCGCATTTTTCTTCGAAAACTGCTTCGCTGCTCATGAGGGGGCCGGTAAATCACCAAACGGGCAGAGCGGCGGGCAACCTCACGGTTCGTGGCTTTTTGCCCTGGCGCAGCCAACCATGCTTTTGCCCCTCGCACAGCGAGCTGTGCGAAGTCTGAGGAAGAAGCACATTTTTCTTCGAAAAAGTGCGTTCTTCCTCATCCTTCCCGGGGATAAAAAAACTTCAGAAACATGCGAGCATGTTTCTGTCACTTTTTTTATCCCCGGGGCAAAAAAGTACTTGCATTCGTAGAATACATGTGCTATATTGGCTGACGCTGTGGCATGATAGCTATGATGCGTGAGGTTGCCAACAGGCATGCCCGTTGGGTTTTTACGCGGAGCGAATGTCAAGTCCCGATACTGGCGACAAGTCACTGTACAACGTAATTCCGGTACATTTTACGGAGAAGTGAGTGTGGTGTCGAGAGGACACACACGGACATGTGTACAGTCACCGCTTGTTGCACTGTAAAATAGTGCGAAAAGGAGGCGACTATTTTTATGCAGAAGAACATTATGAGGATCATCCTGAAGGCGTATGACCATCAGCTGATCGACCAGGCGGCAAAGAAGCTCGTAGACAGCGCCAAGAAGGCGGACGCCCTGGTCAGCGGACCGGTTCCGCTCCCCACCAAGAAGCAGATCGTGACGATCAACCGCGCGGTGTTCAAGTATAAGGATTCCCGCGAACAGTTCGAACAGCGCACCCACAAGCGCCTGATCGACATCGTTGCGCCGAGCCCGAAGATCATTGAGGCTCTGTCGAGAGAAGAGATGCCTGCCGGCGTCCAGATCGACATCAAGATGATCTGAGGAAAGAAACAGGAAACAACAGCTTATCCTTTCTAGGATGATTGGGAGAGCCCCAATCCGCTGTAGAAACAGGAGGAACTATTAATGAAGAAAGCAATCTTGGCAACCAAGGTCGGGATGACGCAGGTCTTCGATGAAAACGGACTTGTCGTTCCCGTCACCGTGCTTCTCGCGGGTCCCTGCCCCGTCCTTCAGGTGAAGACGGAAGAGAACGATGGCTACAAGGCTGTCGTCGTCGGATTTTCCGACATTCGTGAGAAACTCGTCTCGAAGCCCCTTAAGGGCACCTTCGACAAAGCCGGCGTCAGCTACAAGCGTTTCATCCGTGAATTCAGACTGGAAAACGCAGAAGACTACGCGGTGAAGGACGAGATCAAGGCCGACATCTTTGAAGCCGGCGACGTCGTCGATGCGACTGCCGTTTCGAAGGGCAAAGGCTATCAGGGCGCGATCAAGCGTTTCGGACAGCACAGAGGACCCATGGCGCACGGTTCCAAATTCCACCGTCATCAGGGCTCCAATGCGGCTTCGACGACCCCCGGACGCGTTCCGAAGGGAAAAGGCATGCCCGGTCACATGGGCAGCGATACCGTGACGATCCAGAACCTCAAGGTCGTCCGTGTTGACGCCGAACAGAACCTCATCCTTGTCAAAGGCTCCGTGCCTGGCGCGAAGAAGTGCCTTGTCACGATCCGTGAGGCCGCGAAGAGCGTGCGCTGACCAGAGGAGGACATAAGACATGGCGAATGTATCTTTATTCAATATGAAGGGTGAGAAGATCGGCGAAGTCGAACTCTCCGACGCNNGAGCATCTCGTCAAGATGGCCGTCACGGCTCATCTGGCAGCGATGCGCCAGGGCACCCAGAAGGCGAAGACCCGCGGCGAAGTCTCCGGGGGCGGCAAGAAGCCTTATCGTCAGAAGGGCACCGGCCACGCGCGTCAGGGATCCACGAGAGCTCCGCAGTGGGCGCACGGCGGCGTGGTGTTTGCACCGACACCCCGTGACTACTCGTTCAAGATCAACAAGAAGGAAAAAGTTGCTGCGCTTAAGAGCGCGCTGACCAGCCGCGTCGAAGAAGAGAAGATCTTCGTTCTTGACAAACTGGAACTTGCGGAAGCCAAGACGAAGAATTTCGTCGCCGTTCTGGACGGTCTGAAGCTCAAGAAGGCGCTTGTCGTCGCCGACGCGCCCTCGAACGAACTGAGGCTTGCTTCCCGCAACGTTCCGAACGTCAAGATGATCGACTACAGACAGGTCAACGTCTATGACGTCCTCAAGTACGACAGCTTTGTCGTGACCGAAGAGGCCGTCCGGAAACTCGAGGAGGTATATGCGTAATGGCGAACATTCAGTATTATGACGTGATCCTGGCGCCGGTCGTCACGGAGAAGTCCATGGACGGCATGGCAACCAAGCGCTATACGTTCCTGGTCCATCCGGAAGCGAACAAGACGCAGATCAAAGAAGCCGTTGAGAAAATGTTCCCGGGAACGAAGGTTCAGAAGGTGAACACCCTCAACATGGACGGCAAGGAAAAGCGCCGCGGCCGCACGATCGGCCGTACCGCGAAGACCAAGAAGGCCTATATCCAGCTCACTGAGGACTCGAAGGACATCGAGATCTACAGCGGCCTGTAAGGCTTAAAGGCACCGCTGACACGGGCGGGCCGAAAGAATATGCACAGAAAAGTGCGATAAGAAATCTAAAGGAGACATTAGACAAATGGGTATCAAAAAGTATAATCCCTATACGCCTTCCCGCCGTCAGATGTCCGGTATGGATTTCGCGGATATCACGAAGTCCACTCCCGAACGGAGCCTGACGGTAGTCCTGAAGAAGAATTCAGGCCGGAACAACCAGGGCAAGATCACTGTCCGCCATCAGGGCGGCGGCACGAGACGCCGTTACAGGATCATCGACTTCAAGCGTCAGAAAGACGGTATCGAAGCGACGGTCAAGGCGATCGAATACGATCCGAACAGAACTGCGGACATCGCGCTTCTTGTTTACGCAGACGGTTCCAAGAGCTACATTCTTGCAGCCGAAGGCGTCAAGGTCGGCGACAAGCTGATGAGCGGCGAGAACGCGGAAGCGAAGGTCGGCAACTGCCTGCCTCTTGCCAACGTTCCGATCGGTTCCATGGTCCACTGTGTGGAGCTTTATCCCGGCGCAGGCGCCCAGATGGTCCGCTCTGCCGGTGCAGGCGCCCAGCTCATGGCCAAGGAAGGCAAATATGCAACGCTTCGTCTTCCCTCCGGGGAGATGAGAATGGTCCCGGCAACCTGCCGCGCAACGATGGGCATCGTCGGCAACGGCGAGCACAACCTCGTGAATGTCGGTAAGGCCGGACGTACGCGTCACATGGGTATCCGCCCGACGGTCCGCGGTTCTGTCATGAACCCCAACGATCACCCGCACGGCGGCGGCGAAGGACGTGCCCCGATCGGCCGTCCCGGCCCGAGCACTCCCTGGGGCAAACCTGCTCTCGGCATGAAGACGAGGAAGCTGAAGAAGGCTTCCAACAAGCTTATCGTCAGACGCCGCAACGGCAGAGCCATCAAGTAACGAAGGGAGGAAGAACATGTCACGTTCGCTGAAAAAAGGACCTTTTGCAGACGCAAGTCTCTTAAAGAAAGTGGATGCGCTGAACGCGTCCGGCGAGAAGACCGTCATTAAGACCTGGTCCCGCCGTTCCACGATCTTCCCGTCGTTCGTCGGCCACACATTTGCGGTTCATGATGGCAGGAAGCACATTCCGGTCTATGTCACAGAAGACATGGTCGGACACAAGCTCGGAGAGTTTGTCGCAACCCGTACCTTCAGAGGCCACGGCCGCGACGACAAGAAGTCCTGAGGCAAATAACTCTGACCGAAGTTCCCGGGGGATCATCCCCCGGGGCCGGTGAGGGACCGTGGGGCAGGTATGTGCCTGCACTGCGACACACACGGCCAGGGGAGAAACATTTTCCCGCCGGGGTGTGATGTTCAAATCATAAGTTTATTGGAGGAGGCTAAAAACCATGGCAAAAGGACATAGGAGCCAGGCCAAGAGAGAGCGGAACGCTGTCAAGGACACGCGTCCGTCCGCAAAGCTCAGCTACGCCCGCGTTCCGGTACAGAAGGCATGCTTCGTACTCGACGCGATCCGCGGCAAGAGTTACACCGAAGCGCTCGGGATCGTCACCTACAATCCCCGTTACGCTTCCACACTGATCCGGAAACTTCTGGAAAGCGCCGCTGCAAATGCGATGAACAACCAGGGTCTCAGAGAAGACAACCTCTACGTTGCCGAGTGCTACGCGAATCAGGCACCGACCATGAAGAGGATCCAGCCCAGAGCACAGGGTCGTGCGTACCGCATTCTGAAGCGGTCGAGCCACATTACCGTTGTGCTGGATGAGAAGAAGTAAGGGGGCGCAAGATGGGTCAGAAAGTTAATCCTCATGGCATGAGAGTCGGTATCATCAAGGATTGGGATTCCAGATGGTATGCTGACAAGAATGGTTTTGCGGACAACCTGGTCGAAGACCACAAGATCCGCGTTTATCTGAAGAAGCGGCTGTATGCCGCCGGCATCTCGAAGATCGAGATCGA
>DBVJ01000079.1:15298-19285 GCA_002308115.1 Lachnospiraceae bacterium UBA1267 | reverse complement strand
TACATCAAGCTCTACGAGCGCATGCTCGACCGTCCGCTGGTGCGCTGACAGTTTCGCGGCCATGCCGCGACATGCCCGGTTCTTAACACAACGTTAACATGCGCGTGGTAGAATCTCGGGCAGTTTCATCACAAGGAGAAAGCTAGACATGCTTGAAGTCAAGAACCTGAAGAAGAACTTCGGCGACTTCGTGGCGGTGAAGGGGATATCCTTCGGCGTCAAGAAGGGCGAAGTGCTGGGATTTCTCGGGCCGAACGGCGCCGGGAAGTCGACCACGATGAACATCATGACCGGATGCCTCAGCCCGACAAAAGGTCATGTCACCATTGACGGCCATGACATTATCGATGAACCCGCGGAAGCCAAGAAGTGCATCGGCTATCTTCCGGAATTACCGCCGCTCTACATGAACGACACGCCGGTGGAGTACCTTCGTTTCGTCGGCCGCGCCAAAGGTCTGAAAGGCAAAGAGCTGAAAGAGCAGATCCAGAAAGTTGTTTACGAGACGAAGATCGATTCGGTCAAAAACCGCAAGATCTCTCAGCTCTCTAAGGGCTACCGTCAGCGTGTCGGTATCGCGCAGGCGCTGATCGGCAATCCTCAGGTAGTCATTCTGGATGAGCCGACCGTCGGTCTCGACCCGCATCAGATCGTTGAGATCCGCGATCTGATCCGTGAACTGGGCAACCAGCATACGGTCATTCTGAGTTCGCACATTCTCTCCGAAGTTCAGGCCGTCTGCGATCAGATCCTGATCATCTCCCACGGTAAACTTGTCGCATTCGGCACGCCTGACGAGCTGGAAGAAAAGCTTGCCGGCCAGAAAGAACTCGTGCTTGTGGCCAGATCCTCAGAGCACGCCGTCCAGGATATCCTGAAAAAGGTGGATCATATCGCCAAAGCAGAGATCACATCCCATGAAGGCCTGACCACCGCGCATATCCATACAGATGTACCGGATATGCACAGCGTTTCCCAGAAGATCTTCCAGGCTTTCCAGGATGCGGGCGAAGCGCTTCTTGAACTGTACGTCCAGAAAGCCTCGCTCGAAGACGTCTTCCTCCGTCTCACCGAAGAAGAAGCTGTCGCGGAAACCCAGAAGAGCGAGAAGAAGCAGTCCAAAAAAGATTCTGAAGCGGAAGGAAAGGAGGAAGAGAAATCATGAGTTCCATTTTCAAGCATGAACTGTCGCTCCATTTTCATTCTCTGACCGCTTATGTCTTCGGCGCAGCGCTTCTTCTGTTCGTCGGTCTGGGCGTCACGGTCGTGAACCTGGAATATGAATGGGCCACCTTCGAGTATGCGCTTGCGCAGTCTCTCCTCTTCCTGGCCTTCGTTTTCCCGATCCTGACCATGCGGACCTTCGCCGAGGAGCGTCATCAGAAAACCGATCAGCTTCTGTATTCTCTTCCCGTTTCGACCACGGAAGTCGTACTCGGAAAGTTCCTGGCGCTTCTGGTGATCTTCCTGATCCCGACGCTGATCATCGGCACCTATCCGCTGATCCTCAAGCAGTATGGAAATGTGTTCATGCCGGCCAGTTACGGCTCGCTCGCCGCCTTCTTCATCATGGGCGCCGCGTTCATCGCCATCGGCATGTTCATCTCCTCTCTCACCGAGAGCCAGGCCTTCGCCTGCGGCGTCGGCATCGCGGCACTGGTCGCCAACTATTATCTGGTCTCTTTGGCACAGACGATCTCCGAGAACAAATGGGGCGCGCTGATCGCCTTCATCGTCATCGCCATCGCCGTCGCCGGCGTGGTCTATTACATGACGAAAAACTCGGATATCGCCTTTGGCGTCGGTATCGTTCTGGTCGCGGCCATCGGTGTCGCCTTCTGGATCAACAACGACATTTTCAAAGGTCTTCTTCCTAAAGTCATGAGAGAGGTCTCTCTGTTCAGCCGCTTTACGACATTCGTAAATGGCGTGTTTGATCTGACGGCCATCATCTTCTATCTGTCGGTCGTCGCATTTTTCCTGTTCCTTACGGTCCAGTCGCTTGAAAAGAGGAGGTACAACTGATGAGCAAGAAGAAATCAGGCTCCAAGATCGCGACAAAAGGCGGCGTCTATTCGCTGATCATCACGGTGATCGTTCTGGCGATCCTGATCGTGGTCAACGTGCTGTTCAAAAAGATCCCGTCCAATGCCACGCGCTATGACATGAGCGCTTCCAAACTGTACTCTGTCACCTCCAACACCAAAGCGGTGGTCAATACGCTGAAGCAGAACATTACGATCTATTGGATCGTCCAGGCGGAGAAAGAAGATACCATCATTGAAAACCTTCTGAACCGCTATGACGATCTTTCGGAACTCATCACAGTCCAGAAGATCAACCCCGACGTCTATCCGACCTTCATGGCCAACTACACGGATGAGCAGGTGTCCAACAACTCCATCGTCGTGGAGTCCGGAAGCCGCTTCCGCTACATTCCGTATGAGGACATCTATATCACCAAGGTCACGAACAGCTACTACGGGACCACGGAGCAGTCCTTCGACGGAGAAGGCGCGGTCACTTCCGCGATCGACTTCGTCGTCACGGACGATCTGCCTGTCCTTTATATCCTTCAGGGCCACGGCGAGAAGGCGATCGAGGGCGAGTTCCTGGACGCGCTGAAGAAAGGCAACATCGAGACCCGGACATTCTCTCTTCTGAACCTGACCGCGGTTCCGAAAGAAGCAGATGCGGTACTGATCTACGGACCGGAGTCGGACATTACCGAGAGCGAGCTCGAAGTGCTCCGCGATTATATTTATGAGGACGGAAAGCTTCTGGTCTTCTCCGGCCCCACGGAAAGCGGCACGGTTCTTGAAAACCTGAACGCGCTTCTTGGCGACTACGGTGTCACCGTCGAGCCCGGTATCGTCATTGAAATGGACAGCATGCATTATATGGCGACCCAGTATCAGGCGGTTCCGTATTACCTGATGCCTTTCGTCGATGACACGGACATTACCGCTTCTCTGGTCAAGAACAATTATTACGTCATCGTCCCGATCGCAGCAGCGCTTAAACTGGATCCGACCGTGGACAAGGATGACGTGACGCCGCTTCTGCACACCTCCGACGTTGCATTCTCCAAAGTCGCAGGCTTCAAAATGAAGACCTATAACAAGGAGGAAGGCGACATCGACGGTCCGTTCACGCTTGGTCTCTATATCAAGGACATCCATGGCGGACGGATCGCCTGGTTCGCTTCATCCGGCATGCTGGATTCGGCACCCATCTCCTATTCGGCCGGCGCGAACACGGACCTTGCCATGACGGCGCTGAACACACTCGTCGGTGAACGGGAAGCCCTGGCCATCCCGGCCAAGTCCATGAGCGTGGAACAGCTGACGATCACGGATTCTGCCAAGACGACGCTGAAGATCCTGATGCTCGCCGTCTTCCCGCTGGTCCTGTTCGGCGCAGGCATCATCGTGCTTCTGTACAGAAGGAGGATGCAGAATGAAAAAGCGTAAAGTCAAAAAGGGAATTCTGATCCCTGCGATCCTTCTCGGGGTGCTCGCGGCGCTCATCGTGACACTGATCATCGTCACGAATACACAGAAGAAGAAAGAAGACATCAAGGTCTCCGGAGAAATCATTCTCACGGTGAATGAGGCGAACGCGAAAAGCATTGCCTGGAATTCCGAAGAGAACAACTATGCCTTCCACCGCGGACCGGACGGGAAATGGGTCTACGACAAAGATGCCGAATTCCCGGTGAGTCAGGACGAGGTCGGGGACGTGTTCAATCTGTTCAGAAATCTGAAGGCCGCCTTCGTGATCGAGCATGTGACCGACTTTGCCCAGTACGGCCTGAAGGATCCGGTCTCCGTCGTGTCGATCAATACGACGGAACGCACGGAAGACCTGAACAGCAAAGAGACCCAGCCGCGCGGCGAAGCCAGCGCCGAAGGGGAAGAGCATACCATCGAGATCCACATAGGCGCCTTCAGCGTGATGGACCAGCAGCGCTACATTTCCATCGGC
>DBVJ01000079.1:13708-15273 GCA_002308115.1 Lachnospiraceae bacterium UBA1267 | reverse complement strand
GAGAAACTGATGATCCAGAACGACAGGATCCCGTATTTCTACAACATTTACAGCGCCAATGTCGTCACAAAGAATGACAGCTGGACCATCGGTTACGATCTGGAAAACTACAAGGAGTTCAGCTATGCCCGCGATGATTATTACTATCTGGAAAAGGGCGGACAGAAGTATATGCTGGATCCGAACGTTTCTCTGAAGTATTTCACGGGCATCGTCAACACCACGCTGGAAAACTACGTGAATTATAAGGTTCGCGAGGATGAACTCGGTCAGTATGGTCTGGACAAGCCGGAGTACATCATGGATCTTCATACGTACGTCAAGAATAACGACGGAACGGTCACGAACATTGATTTCCGCCTGCTGATCTCGAGGGATCCTGCGCTCATCGCCCGGGACGGGAAAGAAGCTGCCGAAGGTGAAGAGACTCCGGAGTTCAAGGCCTATCTCCGTAAAGATGATTCCAAGATCATATACGAACTGAACGAGGCACAGTTCAAGACGCTCACCGGATCGGACTACAACAGTCTTCGTTACAAAGCTATGATGCCGGCGGATATCGGCGACATCGAGGGCATTGATTTTACCGTCGACGGTCAGACCTATTCCATCACTTCCGTGCTGGATGACAACACGCGTACGCATTACTTCAACGGAAACGCATTGAATATCAACAATCTGAAGAATACCCTGGGTGCCCTCACCGCAGACTCGTTCACGGACGAGCAGCCGGACGGCGCGGATGAACTCACGATGGTCTTCCATCTCTCGAGCGAGAAATTCCCGACCGTTAAGGTACAGTGTTTCCGTAAAGACGGTGATCACAGCCTGGTCGTTGTGGACGATAAACCGGCCGCGCTGGTGTCCAGAGCCCGTGCGAATTCGCTCCGGGAAGCACTCATCAAGATCTCTCTCGGGAACGACGTCAAGGAAACAACCGCACCGGCAGGAAACTAAACCGCTGCCCGCATCAAAGAAGCCGCACCCCCGGGTGCGGCTTCTTCATGTTTTTCAGGTCATTATTTCAAAAGCCCGACTCTCCGAAGCACGGTCGGAAGAAAGCGTTCCCGGTACCAGGTCTCGGAAAAATGGATGTTGTCGCCGGGATAGAAGCACTCGTCCCCCGTCAGAAGATTTGTGATGTCCACATAGACATAGCCATGCGAAGCGCAATACGCGGAAAGCGCCTCGTTATAGCGGCGGATGTTGTCATTCTGTCCTTCGTAATAATCCCGCTCATAGATCGTGGTGGTCAGAACGGAAAGCACGTAGACCGTACAGTCCGGATTCTCCGCGGTCAGAGAAAGCAGTTTGTCATAGTTTTCAATGAAAATGTCCGCATTATCCCGCTCAGGATGCATCTGCACGTCATTGATGCCGTACCAGAACACCATAATCGGTCTTTTCTTGAAGACCGCCTCCGTAACGTCGTGCTGCGCGTTTCCGTCGTAAAGCGTACCGCCCCAGGTGGCCGAGACACAGTCGTCCGGCACCAGACGGAACTCATAGCGGCCTCCGGATGCCATCGTCTTGGTTCTGGAGTCTCCGACAAAAACGATTTTTGA
>DBVJ01000079.1:13171-13664 GCA_002308115.1 Lachnospiraceae bacterium UBA1267 | reverse complement strand
CGGAGGATCCGTAGGCGGGGCGGTCGGTGCATCGGTCGGCGGCACAGTCGGCGCTTCCGTGGACGTTTCCGTCGGAGGCGCTGAAGACGGCTCGGTTGGCGCTTCGGTCAGGGATTCCGTCGAAGCATCTGAAACGGGCGCCTCGGAGGTACTCTCCCGCGTGCCGGTCTCCCGCGCTTCTTCACTTTCCGTCGGCCCGGCTGTCACAGGATCTCCCTTTCGAGGATCCGGAAGCAGAGATACGATGACCACCGCCAGTATGGCGATGGCCGCGATGATGCCCTCAATGATCAGGATCCTCTTCTTCAAACGGGTTCCTCTTTTCCGGGTTTTCGTATTACAGTCTGGCGCTCTGGCGGTAGCGGCCCGGCGTCATGTGATTCTCTTCACGGAACATTTCGTGGAAATAAGATTCTGAACGATAGCCGCACTGAAGCGCGATCTCGGAAACGGTCATATCCGATTCTTTCAGTAGTTTCCTCGCCTTCGCCAT
>DBVJ01000079.1:6818-13090 GCA_002308115.1 Lachnospiraceae bacterium UBA1267 | reverse complement strand
CCGTCCAGATGGCCTTCAATGTAGGTCAGTACGGTGCTCACCGTCTGCGAGTAGCGGGTCTTCTCGTGGAGCGCGCGGTACAGCTCCGAAAGAATCGTCAGAAGCAGGCCGTTCGACGCGGCTTTCATGCCGATCTCGTCGGAGACCGAGTATTCGCAGAGTTTCCGCATGTTCTCTTCGATGATCTCGCCTGCATGGGAAAGCGTCGGAATGCCTGACAACAGTTCATTATCCGGAAGCGTCTTCGCGTCTCCGATCGTAAAATAGACACTGAGCGCGGAATAGGGCGGTGTCAGCGCGACCAGCTGGCCGGGCTTCGTAAAACTGACGTCTCCTGCCTGAAGCGCATGAAAACTGTCGTCCACGGTCAGAATGCCGCCGGCGGAAATGTAACAGGAAAGCTCGTAGCAGTCCGAAACACGCGGAACCCTCGCGCCTTTCTTTCGATCCGTCTCGGTATCGTAAAGGCGCGCCATCCGAACGTTCGGGAGCAATTCTTTTTCGGGCAGATACACAGTTTTCATATGAGCATTTTATTCAAAGCAGGCCGCGGTGTCAAGTAAAGCGGGTTCCCTCAGGAAAGGGGAAACTCGGCAGTAAAGCGATTGACTCCGTCCGCGCTTTCCGCACGGATGCGGCCGTTATGGTGGGACACGATCTCCTCTGCGATGGAAAGCCCGAGACCGAAGCCTTCTTCTCCGCTCCGGGCTTCGTCCGCGCGGAAGAAACGGGTAAACAGCTGAGACAGGATCTCTTCCGGGATCTCCTCCCCTTCATCCGCGACAGTGAGCATACAGCGGAAGCGGCCGGTCCGTTTCAAAGTGACCGTCGTTGTGCCGCCGTTCCGGCCGTATTTCTGCGCGTTGTCCAGAAGGATCGCGGCCAGGCGTCTGAGTTCTTCCGGACTGCCGGTGATCAGGATCTTCTCTTCGATCTCCTGTGCGAGCAGAAGTCCTTTTTCAAAAAATACCGGTTCGTAATTCAGGACGACCTCTTGTACGAGATCGCTGAGATCCACATGTTCCTTCCGTCCTGCGCTCACGCCCATATCGGACCGGGCCAGGGTCAGAAGCTCCTCCGTGAGCGTCCGCATCCTGTTCGCGGAACGAAGAACGTTATCCGCGTATTTCGTATCCTCCGGCCTGTCGGCCACGTCTTCCCGAAGAAGTTCCGCGTTGGTCGTAATGACGGTGAGCGGCGTCCTGAGCTCGTGGGACGCATCCGCCACGAACTGCTTTTCACGGGCAAATGCCTGTTCGACCGGTTTCACGGCCCAGCGGGCAAGGAGTATGGAGATACCGAAAAAGACCAGAAGGCCGAGCGTTCCGATGACGAGGAAGGTCACCCGAAGATTCTTAAGCGTCTCCTGTTCTGCCGAAGTGTCCGCGAACACATAGATCCGGAAGGCCTGGGCATTGTGTTTGAGGAAGCGGAGTTTCAGATCCGGAAGAAGGCCCGTGCGGGACGGCGTCCGGTCGGCCGCTTCCAGAAGTCTTTTCAGAAACGCCTCGTCCGTCAGGTCGTAAAAGCTGCCGCCGGAAGCGCTGATCGCGCCGTCCGGGCTGATCCGGAGGGCGATGTAGGGCAGGTTCTGCATCGGGCCGTTCTCTCCGCCTCCGCCCGGCGGATTTTCACGGAAGGGATCCGACGCGATGGCCTGCATCATGCTGATGCTGGAAGTTTCCAGATTCAGCCGTGTAAAATGATAGACCGTCACGAAGATCACCACGAGCATCGCGGTAACGATGCCCATCGTGATGAGAACAAATTTCAGACGGAGTTTTTTAAGCATGGCTGTCGGTCTCCAGATGGTAGCCCAGATTCCGGACCGCCTCGATCCGGATGTCGGAGCCGATGAGTTTCAGTTTTTTGCGGAGGAATCCCACGTAAACTTCCACATGGTTTGCAACCGCTTCGGAATCGTAACCCCAGACACGCGCCAGAATGGTTTCTTTGGACAGGTTCCGGCTTCCGGATTTCATGAGGGAACGCATGATGTCGAACTCCCGCGCCGACAGCCGTACGCTCCGCTCCCCGACTGAGATCGAGGCGGATTCCAGATCCAGGACCGTATTGCCCAGAGACAGCACGTCCACCTCGGCGCCCTGCCGTCTTAAGAGCGCATTGATGGAAGCCAGAAGCTCTCTGGTGTCGAAAGGTTTGGTCAGATAGTAATCCGCGCCGGCGTTCAGCCCCTCGATACGGTCTTCCACGCTGCTTTTTGCCGTCAGCATCAGGATCGGGACGCCCAGGCGTTCCGACCGCACCTTTCTGGCCAGTTCATAGCCGTTCATTTTCGGCATCATGACATCCAGAATCAGAAGATCGTAAATGCCGAGTTCGGCGTATTCTCTGCCGGCCTCGCCATCGTACACCGCTTCCACCTCAAAGCCCTTCTTCGTGAGAAGCGCCTTCAGGGTATCGGCTAACGTCCTTTCGTCTTCAATGATCAGGATCTTCAACTCTGCCTCCCGAAGCACCCGGTTGTTTTTGACAGTATAATATGGATCAATTCTGAAATCAAACTGAAAATGATGTCCGGAATCCTCTCTAGATCCCCTCGTAGTCGAAAGCCGGTATGAAGCTTTCTTTCTGTGTTCCGCCCTCCTGGATGAAAGCATTCGTCACGCCCAGATCCAAGGCGAAGGCGATCAGTTTTTCATACTCACGCTTTGTGACCCGGCGGTTGAGTTCCGGCGCATCTGCGATCTCGCGGACCGGTGTGTACTGATTCATGAGGGACAGGAGCACATTGTCGCCGTAAGCCGCATAGACATAGCGGACGACGTCTTTCGCGTTTCTGACATGGCCCGGGAGAAGCAGGTGCCGTACAATGACGCCTTCCCGGAGGAGCCCGTTCTCATCCGAAATGAGTCTTGGTTTCTGACGGAACATTTCCTTGAGCGCGGCCTTGGCCGCGGACGGATAATCGGGTGCTCCGGAAAAGCGTGCCGCAAGATCCTTGTCCATGTATTTGAAATCTGTCAGATAGATATCGACATCGCCTTCAAGAAGCCGGAGCGTTTCCGGGTCTTCATAGCCGGAACTGTTCCAGACTACCGGAAGATGAAAGCCGGAGCGCCTTGCTTCTTTCAGCGCTTCATGGATCTCGAGGCTGTAATGCGTCGGCGTCACGAGATTCAGATTGTGCGCGTTCTTCTCCTGAAGCTCCAGAAAGATTTCCGAAAGCCTGCCGACGGAAACGCGCTTTGCAACCTTCATCGTGGAGATCTCATGATTCTGGCAATAGACGCATCGAAGGTTACAGCCGGAGAAAAAGACCGTGCCGGAGCCTCGTGTCCCGGAAATACATGGTTCTTCCCAAAAGTGAAGCGCTGCCCTCGCCAGAAACACACCCGTTCCGGAAACACCGCAGAAACCGGCTGTTCCGTCCTCTCGGGCGGCATGACATTTTCTGGGACAGATCTCACAAAAACTCTTTTCGGAATTCATCGTCATCTTGTAAAAAATGTGATTGACTTTTCAAAAACAGTACACTATAATATGCAACGTTCGCAATAAAGCGCTATCGCCAAAGGGTAAGGCAACGGACTCTGACTCCGTCATTTTCCAGGTTCGAATCCTGGTAGCGCTGTGAAAGCGAAAAGCCCGGCAGAGATGCCGGGCTTTTTTTTTCGCCGGCAGAACGATCTTCCGTCGTTCAGTCTCCGAAGAAGAGTTTCTGCTTCCTGCGCTTCATTTCATCCGGATCGGCTGCATAAGTCGCAACGTCATGCGGATTCCTGACACGTGTGATCAGGCCGGTCTTTCTGTCCACTTTCTTACTGGACGCGCCGGCGCCTAAAGCCACGATCGATTCACTCTCTTCCATGATGAGCACGTTATAGACCCCTTCTTTCCCGGGGCGCGCGTAGCCTACGTTTTCCTGATTGCCCGCCATGTTTTTCTGCCGGTACAGGTAATACGGAAGCAGCCCTTCTCTCTCCAGTGTCTTTCTGGCGAAATCCATCATGCCGTCGGTGTTCTCCATCCGGTAGGCCGCATACATTTCTTTCTCAAGATTGAGACGGGAGGAGCGCTTCACGGCCAGAGAATGGACCGTCACGGAGTCCGGCGACAGCGCCGCCGTCTTCACGAGCGTGTCCCGGATATCCTCTTCCGTCTCGCCTGGGAGGCCCAGAATGAGATCCATGTTGATGTTGTCATAGTGAAGAGAACGCGCCAGAAGATACTTCTCCACCGAGTCTTCCACCGTATGCCGGCGTCCGATGAGATCCAGCGTTTTCTGCTGCATGGTCTGCGGGTTGACGGAAATGCGTGTCACGGGATATCGCTTCAGCATGCGGAGTTTCTCCTCCGTGAGCGAATCCGGGCGGCCGGCCTCCACGGTCCATTCGCGGGAAAGGGAAAGGTCAAAGGAAGAGGCGACCAGAGAAAGGATCTCCTCCAGTTCATCCGAAGTCAACGCGGTCGGCGTGCCGCCGCCAAAATACACGGAATGGACCGGAAGATCCCTGAAACACTCCGCAGTGAAAAGGATCTCTTCTTTGAGCGCGTCAAGATACGGCCGGACCAGCGCCGCCTTCTCACCGATCGGAGAAGAAGCGAAGGAACAGTACAGGCAGGTCGTCGGGCAGAACGGGATGCCGACGTACAAAGAATAGCCCTCTTCTTCCGACACGGAAAGGATCGGCTTCTCGCGCTTTGCGATGTCGAGCGCAAGCTGCGCCTTCTCTTTGGATACCAGGAGATCGTTTTCCATGTGTCGGAGGATCTCCTCTTCCGGTTCGCCTCTTCGGAGTCCGTCCATGGCGATCTTGGTCGGCCGGATGCCCGAGAGCGTCCCCCAGGGAAGCGTATGTCCGGCATTCTCCGAGAGGATTCCGTAGACCGCCTGTTTCAGCGTTGTTTTGGCCCTTTTCCGGTCCCGAAGATCCAGGGGGACTGTGGCATGGTATTGCTTCTCACCGTCTGTAAAAGCCACTTCAGCGCGCTCTGCGCGCGCTTTCAGCTCTGCTCTTCGCGTTTCCTCGTCCAGGGGGAGTTCTGCGGGGGCAAAGTAAGTGACGGACAGGCACTCGGGATCTTCCTCGTCTCTGTCCGTCGAAAAGCGCGTCCAGGGGTAAAACGCCTGCAGGAGCCCGCGCACGTCATATTCAAATAAATCGGAATTGATCAGAAATTTCAAAGGTATTGCCTCTCCCGAAGCTCAAAGACCGCAAAATTCTGCATGCGCTCTTCGGCGATGGTCGTTTCCGGGCCATGCCCCGGCAGCACAAGCGTCTCTTCCGGAAGCTCACTTAGGAGTCTTCCTAAAGAACGCATCATCTCCTCATGATCCCCGTCCGGACCGTCGGTCCTTCCGTAGCTGCGTTCAAATAAGGTATCACCGGAAAAAAGGATCCCTTCTTCCGGAAGTTCATAACAAACTCCTCCCTCGGAGTGCCCGGGGGTATGGATTGTGCGGATCCGGTATCCTGCCAGGGAAAACTCCTCTTTGTCGGACAGGAGTCTGTCGGCTTTCACGGTAAAAGGATGACGGGTGTACCGGCCGGAAAGATTGAGAAAAGAATCCTGGAGCACGGGTGCTTCCTTTTCTCCCGCGAAGACCGGTATCTTCCAGTTTTCTCCGACGGTCTTAGCTGCGCCGATGTGGTCGAAGTGTCCGTGAGTCAGGAGAATGGCTTCGGGGATCACGTCATTTTCCCGGACAAAAGCCGTAAGAACGTCTGCGCGGTCCCCGGGATCCACCAGAAAGCCCTTCCGGGTCTCCGGGTTCCACGCGAGATAACAATTTGCCTGAAGGAGCCCGACCGGACAGGCCTTTACGCGGATCATCCTGCGCTCCTCTGAATGTCAATGACACCCGGGATCTGTCTCAGCTTCGACGAGATCTTCGTGATCTCGTCCGCGGAAGTGATCTCAAAACTCAGGTGGATCATGCCCATGCCCTGCTTGTTCACCCTGGAGAACACCGACATGATGTCGATCTCATTGTCCGTCATGACGCGGGAAATGTCCGCGAACATGCCGCGGCGGTTCTCGCAGTAGACCACGATGTGTGTCTCATAGCGGTTCTTGGACTCTTTCTCGGCATCCGGCGCCCATTCCGCGGAAATCATCCGGGCTTTCTCCGAATCCGGAAGCGACATGATGTTCGGGCAATCCGTCCGGTGAATCGAGATACCCCGTCCGCGGGTCACATAGCCGATGATCTCATCGCCCGGCACCGGGCTGCAGCAATGGGAAAAATGCACGGACAGGTCATGAAGTCCCTGCACCACGATCCCCTTGCTGTTCTTGTCGGTCTT
>DBVJ01000079.1:6513-6773 GCA_002308115.1 Lachnospiraceae bacterium UBA1267 | reverse complement strand
GTAACATGGATCTCCTGCTCCCGCTTCATTTCCTCGAGGAGCCGGTTGATGATCTGGCCTTCCTTCAGACCGCCGCGGCCGATGGCCGCCAGGACCGAATCCCAGTCCGGATAGCGGTACTTTCTGAGACAGGCCTCGATGTACTGCGGTTTCAGGACGTCCGGAGCATTCAGGCTCTTGGCCTTGAGGTAGGCCTGGATCAGTTCCTTGCCGCGCGCCAGATTGACGTCCTTATTCTGCTGCTTGTACCAGGCATTGAT
>DBVJ01000079.1:6226-6388 GCA_002308115.1 Lachnospiraceae bacterium UBA1267 | reverse complement strand
ATGGATCGCGTAGGCAAAGTCGATGGTATTGGATCCGGAGGGCAGCGCCTTCACCTCGCCCGTGGGCGTGAAGCAATAGACATAGCCGGAGAACAGATTGAAATCTTCCTTGACGAGATTGATGAATTCCTTGGAGTTCTGGGTCTGCCAGTCCATGATGGA
>DBVJ01000079.1:0-6177 GCA_002308115.1 Lachnospiraceae bacterium UBA1267 | reverse complement strand
CAGTGCGCCGCGATACCGTATTCCGCAATGCGGTGCATTTCAAACGTACGGATCTGGATCTCGAAAGGCGTGCCGTCCGAGCCGATGACCGTCGTATGAAGCGACTGGTACATGTTCGGCTTGGGCATGGCGATATAGTCTTTGAAGCGGCCCGGCAAGGGCTTGTACATTTCATGCACGACGCCCAGCGAGGCATAGCAGTCGATCACGGAATTCGTCAGGATCCGGATCGCGAAAATGTCATAAACCTGATCCAGCGTTTTGTGCTGCTGGACCATCTTCTTGTAAATGGAGAACAGGTGTTTCGCACGTCCCGAGATCTCACACTTGATGTGCTCGTCCGCCATGCGTTTCGCGATCTCCGCGGTCTTCTCCCGGATAAAAGCGTTTCGCTCTTCTTCCGTCGTGGCCAGACGCCTCGTCAGGTCTTCCACGACCTCCGGGTGTAAAATGGCCAACGAACGGTCGTCCAGTTCGATCTTGATCTTCGAGATACCAAGGCGGGATGCCACGGGCGAGAAGATCTCCAGCGTTTCCTCGGCTTTTCGTTTCTGGGTCTCCGGCGTCCAGTACATGTAGGTACGCATGTTGTGGAGACGGTCGGCCAGCTTCACGAGGATGACACGGATGTCTTTGGCCATCGCGATGAACATTTTGCGGAGATTCTCCGCCTGTTCTTCTTCGCGGTCGTTGCCCCAGTCGATCTGGGTGACCTTGGTGACGCCTTCCACCAGATCGGCGATCTCTTCCCCGAAAAGCTTCTTGATGTCGTCGTAGGTATAGGGCGTGTCCTCAATGACGTCGTGCAGGATTCCGGCCACGAGGGTCTCCTTGTCCAGTTCCAGCTGGGCAAGGATCAGCGCGACATTCAAGGGATGGATGATATAGGGCTCGCCGGAACGGCGCACCTGGTTTTTGTGCGCGTCGGCGGCCAGGCGGTACGCCTTCTCGATCAGAGTCACGTCCTCGGAGGGATGATAGCGGCGGATCTCGCGGATCAGGCTCGCGAACAGTTCTTCTTCCGGCGTGTCGGCTTTCGGCAGACGGATCAGCGTTTCCTGCCCGATCAGCTCTTCCACGGACTCGTCCGCGGCCAGCGTGCTCTTGCCTTTCAGCACTGTTTTCTCATGCTCATCTGCCATCCGGCTTCCCTCCTTTCGCCTGTGATTCCTGAAAAAAAGAATGAAAATATTATAAACCTTTTCAGCGTATCTTGCAATGTTTCACGACGATTTGAAGTTCCTGTTCTCCGCGGTATTCCCGAAGTTCGGGATAGTAGACGAAGGCGGACAGCACTTCGCCTCTCCTGGTCCGGAAGAGTTCTTCCGCTTTCTCGCCGTGCGCCGCGCGGATCTCCTCAAAAAAGATCTCCGGATCATGGAAAATGAAGCCGTTTCGAATCGCATTTTCGCGGTCTTCGAGACGGACTTTGAGGACGTTCGCATTCTTGCCGAGGATCATGGGGCTCGAAACATGGACGTTGCCAAGCGCGAAGAGCGGTTTCGGATTGCCCTCGCCGCAGGGCTCCAGAAGATCCAGTTCCCGTGCGGTCCTCGTGTTCCAGTAGGAAAGCCCGACCTGTCCGTCGAACCAGATGACCGGAACCAGGTCTTCCTCCGTGAGCCCCGAGCGGCGGTTCAGTTCCTCGCGGAAGGCTTCAAAATCCTCCTCCCGGATCTCCAGCCCGGCTGCCTTCTTATGTCCGCCGGCCTCCTGGACCAGTGGCCCGAGCGCGCGGATGGCGCTTATGAGGTCATAGGCGTCGATCGAACGGCCGGAGCCTTTCAGAAGTCCCTCTTCCGTCTTCGTGAACACGATCACCGGACGGCTGTATTTTTCTTTCAGGCGGCCCGCGATGAGACCGATGATGGACTGATGCGTGGAATCAAGGCGGAGGACCAGCACCGGATCCCGGAGAAGACCGTCCTCTTCCACCTGGAAAACGGCTTCCCGGAAACTGTCCTCGGTCATGGCTTTCCGGGCTTCATTGAGCGTACGGATGTCCTCTGCCATCTTCCCGGCATCTTCGGGGTCCGTCATGGAAAGAAAACGGAAAGCGTGACTCGCGTCGCCGAGCCGTCCGATGGCATTGAAAGCGGGGCTTAGGATGAAACTCACGTGGTAGGCGTTGATCCGGTCTTTCCGGATTCCGGACGCCTCGATCAGCGCGTTAAGAGGCACTTTCGCGGTGTTTCGAAGCGCCTCGAGCCCGGCCTTCGCAAGGATCCGGTTGTCGCCCCGTAAAGGCACCACGTCCGCGATGGTCGCGATGCCGACGTATTCGTAGAAATTCTGAAGTTCTGATCGGGAAATCCGGAATTCCTCGTAGAGGAGTTCGATGAGACGGAAGGCGACGCCCGCGCCGCACATTTCCCGGAAGGGATAGACGCTGTCAGGCCGTTTCGCATCGACGACCGCGTCCGCTTCAGGCAGAATGATCTCTTCCGTGCCGTCCGGGGCGGTCTTCCGAATGGGCTCATGGTGATCGGTCACGACGGTTAAGAGGCCCTTTTTGCGGGCATAGGCGATCTCGTCGATCGCCGTGATGCCGTTGTCGCAGGTCAGGATGAGGCGCGCGCCCCATGCGGCAGCCTTGTCCACGATCTCTTCGTTGAGGCCGTAGCCTTCCTTGACACGGTTCGGTGTGTAGAGTTTTACAGACGCGCCGAGGCGCTCCAGTCCTTCCTTCAATATCTGGCCGGAGAAAATGCCGTCGCAGTCGTAATCCGCCGCGACCGCGATCTTTCCGGAGTCCTCACGGACAGTCCTCGTGATCAGTCCGACCGCTTTGTCCATGTCCCGGATGAGGTGCGCGTCGCCGAGGTCTTCGGGGGATGCGTAGAGAAATGCCTTCGCCTCTTCGATCGTCGTGACACGGTTACGGAGGAGGCGTGCAAGGAAGGGAGAACAGTGAAGCGCCTCTCCCCATTTCCTGAAATCCGCGTAATCACGCTTTTCCATCCATTTTTCCTGCACTTCTCGTCCTCCAGGCTGCGAAAATCCGGTTCCGTCCGGGTCATAGATAAAGTTATTTTATCATACATCGGGTCTTCAAACAAGAAGACCGTCCGGACAGTCGGCTTTGAATACCGGTTCTATGTTCCTGCCGAAACTCTTTTTGCAGAAACGGATCTTTGCCTTATATTTTACGTTGCTTTTCCGTTTACTCCGTTTGAGCCCTATGCTATACTTTTTCATAAGTTAAAGTTTCGTTTCCGCAAGGTTTGCTTTTTTTCAGGAGAAGTACGCATATGGCAGTGGAATTCGATCACAGGAGGATCAGCCTCGAAGGTTACAAAGAAATCTGCATGAGCACTTTTCTCGCGCTTGGCATGTCTCAAAAATGTGCCTCGGAGGTCACGGACAATCTGCTCTTCGCAGATCTCAGGGGGACCAATTCCCACGGCATCGCGCGCATGAAGCAGTACGTGACACAGACCGCGAAGGGCTTCATCAACTGCAAGGCGGAGCCTGAGATCGTGTCGGAACGCGGGGGTTCTCTTGTCATCGACGGTCACAACGGCATGGGCGCGCACATTTCCACGTTCGCCATGGAGAAGACCATCGAGAAAGCCCGTCAGGGCGGTCTGGCCTTCTGTACCGTGCGGAACAGTTCGCATTACGGTGTGGCCGCTTATTATTCCACGATGGCTGTCCGGGCAGGCCAGATCGGCTTTGCCTTTACCAATACGCTGCCTTTGGTCGCGCATTTCGGCGCGAAGAAGCCGCTGACCGGCACCAATCCGCTGACGATAGCAGTGCCTTGTGAAAAGCATCCTGATTTTGTGCTCGACATGGCGACGAGTGTCGTGGCACGCGGCAACATCGTCAACTGCGCGCGCGAAGGCAAGGAGATCCCGCTCGGCTGGGCCTGCGACAAAGACGGCTATCCGACGACGGATCCGAAAGCAGCGGAAAAAGGCTTCTGTCTGCCGCTCGGCGCGGACCGTGCCTACAAAGGCTCCGGCATCGCGCTGGCGATCGACATTCTCTCAGGCATTCTCTCGGGCGGTGCGCCCTGCACGGAAGTACGTCCCATCGGGACATTAACTCCCGAAGAGTATTACAAAGGCCCCGGCATCTGCCACGCCTTCGGCGCGATCGACATCGAATACTTCATGGCGCTCGACGAATTCAAGGCACGGATGGATCGCTTCGAAGACGATCTGAAGGCCGCTCCTCTCGCACCGGGATGCGAGGAGATCCTGATGCCCGGCGAGCCGGAATACCGTCATTACGAAGAAAATCTGAAACTCGGGAGCGTCGAGATCGCTCTTGAAAACTATCAGGAAGTCAAAGACATCTGCGCAAAGTACTGCCCCGAGGTCGACCCGGAAGCATTTATCGTCGGCTGACCGGAACGATACGCGGAAAGGAAGGTGGAACATTTGGAGATTCTACATGAAGCCATGGCAGGCACGCTGGAATCCAGCGACATGCTGGTGACCGTGCGGCCGAACCCTGAAGAAGGCCTGGACATTTCGCTGGAAAGCAATGTCATGGCCATGTTCGGGAGTCAGATCATCGAGACTGCGAAGGCAGTCTGCGCCGATATGGGCGTGACACGCGCCATCCTGGAAATGAAGGACAAAGGCGCCATTGACTGTGTGATCCGCGCGCGGGTCGCCGCAGCCCTCTGCCGTGCCTCGGAAACGCACTATGACTGGACGAAGGAGGACCGCCATGAGTAATGTTTCTCTGAAGCGGACAAGCCTGTATGCCAGCGGTTCAAGCCCGGTCAACCTCCTGCAGGCCCGTTTCTACCATGAAGACTGTCTGGTCTACGACCTGGAAGACTCCGTCCCGCTGGCCGAAAAGGACGCGGCGCGGCTTCTGGTCTACAACCTCATCAAATATCAGCGTCCCACGGACAAATACATCATCATCCGGGTCAACGGCATTTATTCCGAATACATCGATGAAGACCTGAAAGCGGCTGTCCGATGCACCCCCGACGCGATCCGCATCCCAAAGGTGGAATATGCTTCGGAAGTGAAGCGTGTCGCCGCGCGCATCACGGAGATCGAGCGGAAAGCCGGACTGCCGGAAGGAAAGATCGAGCTCTGGTGCAACATCGAATCCTATCTCGGCGCGCTGAACGCCCGTGAGATCGCGGAGGCGGATCCGCGCGTCGTGGCGCTTGCGCTGGGCGCCGAGGACTATACGGCTTCCGTCGGCGCGACCAGAACAAAGGAAGGTCTGGAGATCTTCTACGCCCGCAACATGGTGCTGACGGCCTGCCGGGCAGCCGGCGTGGAAGCCATCGACGCGGTCTTCTCCGACATCAACGACAAAGAAGGCCTCACGAAGGACGCCGCCCTCAGCAAGAATCTGGGCTTCGACGGCAAGACCGTCGTGCATCCGAGGCAGGTGGACGTGGTCAACGCCGCATTTACACCGAGTGCCAAGGAGATCCGTCTGGCGAAGCGTGTGCTTCAGGCAGTCGAAGAAGGCGAGAAACTCGGCAAAGGCGCCGTGACACTGGACGGCAGCATGATCGACCGGCCCATGGTCCTTCGCGCGGAAAGCACGATGGCCAAGGCACGTGCCGCAGGCATTGAATTATGAGGGAGGACAGAAAATGAAGAACTCAGTCGGCAGGGAACTGCCCGAAAGAATCGGTCATTACAACGTCCGCCCCTTCAAAGGTATCGGAAAAGCAGAAGAAGTCTACGGCGCGGTCGTTTCGAAGCGTCGCCCCACCCTCCGCCCCGTTTCGGGCACAAAGCTCGTTGAAACGCTGAAAGATGCCATTCTGGCCACAGGGCTCAAGGACGGAGACACGATCTCCTTCCACCACTGCTTCCGCGAGGGCGATCAGATCATCGGTCAGGTGCTTCAGGCGATCCGTGAACTCGGCATCAAAGATCTCCGTTTTGCCCCCAGCGCCGTGGTCAACGTCAAGAACCCCTCTGTTGTGGAATTTGTGAAAGACGGAACGATCTCCCGCATTGAAGCCAGCGGCATCCGCGGAGAACTCGGAGATGCCGTGATCTCCGGAGAGATCCGTCTCGAGGAGCCCGTCATTCTTCGTCCGCACGGCGCACGTCCGCGTGCGATCGAAAGCGGCGACCTTCAGATCGACGTGGCCTTCATCGGCGCTTCGGCGGCAGATGAATACGGCAACGCGACGGGACAGGTCGGCCCCAGCGCCTGCGGTTCTCTGGGCTATGCCTT
>DBVJ01000118.1 GCA_002308115.1 Lachnospiraceae bacterium UBA1267 | reverse complement strand
ACAAATGGCCGGGCATCGGGGAGCCGATCCGGGACACCGTGAACTACATCCTCGACATCCAGGAGCGGGGCGACCAGTGGATCCTCTACACCATGCGGGAAGGCGAAAAGCTGGACGAGGCGATGTCGTGGCTGGCTCTTCGCGGGCTTCATCCGGATGAAGTGAACGACAACCTCCCGCAGATGAAGGAATTCTACCACAACAACCCGCGGAAGATCTTCGCGAACGTCTATATCGACGACCACAACGCCGGCGGGCTGTTCCTCCAGCCTTTTCCGACGGACGATGACCAGGCCTATGTGGAATCCGGCTACGGGAAGCGGATGGAGAAGCTGACCATGGCGGCGCGGATTCTTTCGGATCTGTCGGTCGAACTGCACAAGGACGGCGAGCAGTTGCTCTCCGGCTATGTGGACGACTTCATTACGGGCATCGGCTACGCGAGCCTTGACGTCAGCAAGCTCGTCCATCCGGAACACTACCAGGAAGACATAAATGATCTGTAAAGAAGGCGAAAAATGAACGATTCATTGATTGAACAGTTGAAAACCGGAACATGTCCATTCACAGGACAGCTTTATAACTGCGTCAGATGCGAGATCAAACCTGAGCGTCATCGGATCCCGTGCGGTGACAATCATACAAGATCAATTCTTCACATGCACTTCTGCATCAGCCGGTTCATTAAAGGGCAGACCGACAAACGGGAAATTAAACGGCTTGCGAAAGGATTTATTTCAGACGACGGAAGACATCCGACGCCTGAAGAGCTTATGGAATACTTCGCGGAGCTTTGGAGGCTGGGCGCTGAAGTCATTCCGATGTGCGAGTGCAAACGGTTCTGTTTTAAGCATGGCTGTATGGGAGATGATAAATGAGCATTGTAGTTCATGATATTAAAGAGCTTGATCCGAAGCCTAAAAGAGGCAAAAGAATCATGGCAGATTTATCCGGAAACGGAAAGTTCATAGAATATTCTGTTATTTTTGTCGGCAAGACGTGCATGAAAATAAGACGTCTGGAAGACAAGACGCTGGAAATAGTTGTAAAAATTTATACGACTAAATACAAAGAAAAACAAGCATTCTGGTACGAGAAAGGCGCATATATTGAGAAAGAAGGACAATATGAAAAAATATTGTACTTTCAAAGTTATAAGGACGAGGCATGACGGATCCTTATGTAATCACCAACTTCCGGCGGCTGACGCGGAACACCTACACGCTGGCCACGATCTTCCAGCTGCACATGCCGAGGCCCGAAAGATGCAAATTCTGCATCCATAAAGGGGAGACCTGCCCGGATGACGACGACAAGGCGGGCTGCCGCCATTACATCAACGAATTTCTGAATGCGGAGGCCGTATGTCAGCTTACGACGAAGTCTGCGACCGGCTGATGGAAGAGACGGAGGCCGCGATCGAGGCGCACGGGCTCCACGTCATCTTCGAGGAGCCCGTCACGCTGAGGCGGCACCGCTACGACTACCTCCCCGGCGTGATCCCGGCCACGGCCGTCTCCGGCTGCATCGATTTCGTCCTGGACGTCATGGGCGTCTGTTTCAAGCATCGACCTGACGGCTGCCCCCTGTCCTGCTGGCCCCATGCCCTCGTCGAGATCAGCCGGAACTATTACGTGAAATGCTGCCCGATCATGCTGGCAGATGTCTTGAAAGTCAAAATAAAAGGAGTGAACGCATAATGGACACGAAAATCCCCATGTGGGGCAACGACAACGCGAAGGAATTGACGAAGATCCTCGACGCGATCCCGCGGCAGCCGAAGCCGAAAAGGAAACAGAACAACAGACAGCATAAAAAGACCGCAAAACAGATTAAAAAGAGAAAAAAATCATGAAAAAATTTCTATTGATAGTCATTATGGCGGCATGTTCCGCCATGTTCGCGGAGGAGTTCCGCATCGACTTCCAGTTCTCTCCGACGACGAAGCTGGCCGGCCGGATCCATGGTGGACTGATGATCCTGAACGACAACGGCCGCCGGATCGTCTGCCGCATCCGCAACTCGACCGTCCAGGAGCGGAACTGGCTGGCGGAATATCCCAAAGACAGCAGCCAGGCCATGTACATGAGGACCACCGTCATCGATGGCGTCGGAAAGGTCCTGATGCTGATCCGGGAGGAATGCCTGCATAACAACGAATTTTGCAGCAGGGGCGTTGCCTACTTGATCCAGACAAACGGCAAATGGGAACAGGGTGTCTTCAGCAGGCGGACGCTCGGATGGAGCGAAAACGACGTCTGGGGCGGTTATGAATTCGTCTTGAAGGAGGGCAAAGATGCAGATCATCGGCTACCGTGAATGGAGCGGCGGGTGCGAACTGGAGGACGGCGGCGCAAGGATCAGCGTGAAGGTCCAGAAGGAGGGGCGAGAGGATCCGGTGAAGGCCGTGGAGCTCGGACGGGCCCTCTGCTCCGCGGGAAAAATGGCGGATCTTTTGCAGGACATCCGCGGCAAGATCGGAGACTGGGCCATGATGGCGGACGAAGAGGACGCCGCGGAAATGATGGACATAAAACGGAAAATCGAAAAGCTGACGGAGGAAACATGAGCGACATTGACCGGAAGATGAAGGGGACGGCGGACGTGACGATGTTCACACCGCTCGTCCGGACGGCGTCGAAGGAGTACACGTGCGACGGCTGCGAGGAGTGCCCGATCAGCCCGGGGGACACGTACATGGTCTCCGCGGCCCGGACGCCTGGTGGATTCAGCCGGCGGCGCTACTGCATCCGCTGCATCCTTGCGATCGAAGTGAAGAAAGCCTTCGCGAAAGGCGAAGGCGTCGCCGTCGAGCCGGGCGACCTGAAACTCTCGCGTCTGTCGTCGAAGTTCCAGAAGGCATGGCTGACGCTGTGCAAGGGCATCCGCCAGGCTGAGAAGGAAGGCGACGCGGAAGGCCCCCGCCGCTGGTCTCTGTGGTTCCAGGAGGAGATGGGCATCAAGGGCATCGGAGCCCCGAAAACGAAGATTGATCTGCTGTCCGAGCGGATGGCCGGCAGGAAGGAACGGCGGAAGACGCTGAAAGCCGAGGCGAAGGAGCTGCGGGAGGAGCTGCGGCGCCTGAAGGAGGGCATGAAAAGCCGCCTGATGGATCTCGCCCTCTGGAGGGACGAGGCCGCGAGCCGTCGTCTGGCCTACAAGATCGCGGCGACGAAAGGCGACGAGGCGGCCATGGCCGAAGCCGACAAAGGTCTGGTCGAGGCCCTTCTGGCGATGCAGAAAGTCATCGAAGGAGGAGAGGCTGCGGAATGATGGCGTTTATTGTTTCGACATGGCTGTTTCTGACGCCGTGCCCCTTCCATGAGTGGCCGTACATCGATCCGCCCATGGTGGAGGAGTTCATCGGAATCAAAAAACGGACGAAAAACAGCAAAAAGCAGATGAAAAGAAGCAAAAAGAAGGCGAAAAGGAGCGGAAAATGAAGGCGGAGACATACAAGACGCTGCTGGCGATGGACAAGGCGGATCCCATGACGCCGGCGCAGCGGAAGGCGGTGGCGCAGGAGAATGACGACGAGATCATGACGATCCGGCAGGTCGCGGAGCTGACGGGACTGACGGAGCGGACGATCCGCAGCAGGAAGCGGGATCTTCCGCCGATGGGCTTTACGAGGCTTCTGCGCTACAGGAAGCGGGACGTCATGGCGTTCATCCAGATGGCTGCCAGGCCGTGATTTTTTTAATTTAATTTTAATAAACGAGCCCTCCGAGGTCGGTGTTTTCCCGGCTTCGGAGGGCTTTTTTTTGTCGTCGAATTGGTGTATGCGATGTAACAAAAGTGTCACACTTAAACGCCTGTTTTAACAGTGTAACGTTTTTGTTACATGTTTCAATGTCATTTGACAGCGACATTAAACGGCATTATCTTATTGTATGAGCATGAAAAAAGCCTCTCAGCTACGCTTGAGAGGCCTGGTCCTTGGCATCTCCAACCAGAGTCGAAC
>DBVJ01000056.1:705-5503 GCA_002308115.1 Lachnospiraceae bacterium UBA1267 | reverse complement strand
CAGGAAATGGCGCAGGAACTGGCCAAAGAGGAAGACCTCATTCTGCTGTGCGGGCATTACGAGGGGATCGATGAACGTGTGATCGATGAGATCGTCACGGATCAGATCTCTATTGGGGACTATGTGCTGACAGGAGGCGAACTGCCCGCCCTCGTCCTTCTGGACGCGGTGTCGAGGCTTGTTCCGGGTGTTTTGAGCGCAGGGAGCGCTGAAACAGAATCATTTTCCGACGGACTCCTGGAGTATCCGCAGTATACCAGGCCCGAGGTCTGGCACGACGCGCGTGTCCCGGAGATCCTGATTTCGGGCGACCACAAAAAAGTCGACCGGTGGCGGAGAGAAGAATCTCTCAGAAAAACCTTGAAAAACCGTCCGGATCTTCTCCGTACGGCGATTCTTACCAAGGAAGACAAAGCGTTTCTCAAGACGCTGAGGGAGAGCGATGGGATTGGTCCATGAAAAGTCCGGCATTTCGCTGGTGACCGATGTCCTCATGCCCGGAAGGATCCGGTTCAGGAACAATTGTTTTCTGTACCGGAACGGAAAGCATGCAGTCCGGGACATCGTTCTTTCTGACGAACTTAAAGCCTTGGTGCCGGATGCGGAAGAACTCTCGGGTCTTCTGGAATCCGTACTGAAACTGTATCTCAGGGCGGAAAAGGAGAGAGCGCTTCGTTTCGAGATCCCGGAGGATTCGGTGCTTCGCGCCTTCCTCCCGGATGCGCATGTCACCGGAATGACTTTTCTGAATCTGTTTACGAACGGCGTACTCCGTCTTCTGGCGCCGGAAGAACCGGAAGGATCCTGGACGCTTGCTTCGGATCCGGTCTTCCGGGAAGCCGTTCCCGAAGCGGAGCGGAAACTGTGGCTTCTGTTCCGGCTGATCCAGGCTTTCGGAAATGAGCATCTCTGGTGCAGGATCATTTTCGAAGAGCAGGAACTTGTCCGGACTGTGGAACTTGAACAGGATATGACCCTGACCTACGAATGGGACAGGGAATTTGAAAGGATCTACATTCAGGGAGAATGTCCGGAAGAGACCGAGACCGAACGGGAACGCGCGGTCCGGCTGAACCGGGAAGCGTCGCTTCAGAAGACACTGGAACTGATCCGTTCCATCAATGAAGAAGCGTCAGCCGATCAAGAAGAGGAGGAACCGAAGCATGACTAAGGTCCGTATCTCCAGCGTCGTCAACAAACTGAATCTTCAGAATCTGACCGGCGAGGTCGACATCGAAGACTGTTATGTCAGTTCGCCGGACATCAGCCGTCCTTCTTTCCAGCTGATCGGTTTCTGGGAGCACTTTGAGCCTACCCGCATCCAGGTCATCGGCAATGTGGAATACTCCTACATGGCCCAGATGGACCCGAAGGACAAGCTGGAAGCCTTCAAAGGGCTCATGGAACGCGGCATTCCCGCAATCATCTATGCCCGGGGCCTTCAGCCGGAGCCGGAGATCCTGGATCTGGCCACACACTTCGACTGTCCGGTCCTGGTCAGCGAGAAGGCGACCGGTATCCTTTCCGCCGAACTGACCCGCTGGCTTCATGTCGAACTTGCCCCGATGATCTCGATCCACGGGGTGCTGGTCGATGTGTACGGCGAGGGTGTACTGATCACCGGCGAGTCCGGCATCGGCAAGTCCGAAGCGGCGATCGAGCTGATCAAGAGAGGACACCGTCTGGTTTCCGACGACGTTGTGGAGATCCGTAAAGTTTCGGACGACATGCTGGTCGGCATGGCGCCGGAGATCACCCGTCATTTCATCGAGCTGAGGGGCATCGGGATCATCGACGTCAAGACGCTGTTCGGTGTGGAAGCCGTCAAGGACACCCAGGGAATCGACCTGGTCATCCAGCTGGAAGACTGGAGAAAAGAGACCGTCTATGACCGGATGGGACTGGAAGAACAGTACACGGAGTATCTCGGCAAGAAGGTCACCTGCTATCATCTGCCTGTCCGTCCCGGCCGGAACCTTGCAGTCATCGTCGAATGCGCTGCCGTGAACCATCGTCAGAAGAAGATGGGCTATAATGCGGCGCAGGAACTTTATAAGCGCGTGCAGCAGACGCTTGTCACGGATAACCAAGAGGAAAACCCCGATGGTTGGATCTGAACTCCAAAACATCATATCTCGGGAAGGCATACAGGAAAATGTTCCGCTGGCCCCCTACACGACTTTCCGCGCGGGCGGTCCGGCCAGATTCTTCGTGACGCCGCGCAACGAAGCGGAATTCGCCGCACTCGTTCGGTTTCTCGAGAAAAGACACGAGAAGTATTTTGTCCTCGGCCGCGGGTCCAACCTCCTGGTCTCGGACAAAGGCTTTGAAGGTACGGTCATCTATACCCGGAAAATGCTGAACCGGATCGTAAAGACCGAGGACGGACAAGGCTTCAGCGCACAGTGCGGCGTGCTGCTTCAGGACCTTTCGGCCCAGGCGCTGGCCTCAGGGCTTCACGGGCTGGAGTTTGCGCACGGGATTCCCGGAACAGTCGGCGGCGCGGTGCTCATGAATGCAGGCGCCTACGGTTCGGAGATCAAAGACGTGCTCCGTTCGGCCAGGATCCTTGGAAGAGACGGGCAGATCCGGGAAGTACCGCAAAAAGAACTGGACCTGAGCTATCGTCATTCAGCCATCTCGGACGGCAGCGGTTTCGTCATTTCCGCGGAATTTGTCCTCACACCGGGCGATCCGAAGGCGATCCGCGAAGAGATGAATGAGCTCATGCGCAGAAGAAAAGAAAAGCAGCCGCTGGAATATGCTTCGGCCGGCAGCACATTCAAACGTCCTGCGGGTCATTTTGCCGGCGGTCTCATCGAATCCGCCGGTCTCAAAGGCACGCTTCACGTCGGAGACGCATGGGTCTCTGAAAAGCATGCCGGTTTTGTGGTCAACAAAGGTCATGCTTCCGCTTCGGAGATCTACGCGGTCATCCGCGCGGCGCAGGAAGCGGTCTACAAAAATTCCGGTGTCCTTCTGGAGCCGGAAGTACGTTTTCTTGGAGATTTTTCGTGAGTTTTTCATCCAAAGTCAAAAGCGAGCTCAGACTTATCGTGCCGAAAGACACGCACTGTCTTCATGCGGAACTGATGGGCTTTCTTGCGGGCGGGCTGGAATCCCGGCCGGAGGAGAAACTCTATGAAAAAAACTGTTGCAAGAGGGCCTTTTTACGCGGCGTTTTCCTGCACAACGGAACCATGACGGATCCGAATGAGATATATAACCTGGAAATGGTTTTCCGCCATTCCTGGCTTGCCAATGAAGTCATGCGGCTTTTGATCCAGTTCGAGATCCCCGGGAAAATGACAGAGCGCAAAGGCCGTTATGTCGTGTATCTGAGGGACGGAGACGACATTTCCGATTTCCTGAAAGTACTTGGCGCGAATGCGTCATTACTTGCGCTGGAAGACATCCGCGTCGTCAAGGAAGTCCGGAACCGCGTGAACCGCCGCGTGAACTGCGAAGCCGCAAACATTCACAAGACTGCGGCGACCAGCGTCCGCCAGATCGAGGACATCCGGACGATCGAAGCGAGGGAGGGGCTCGAAAGCCTGCCCGTGCCGCTTCAGGAGATCGCACGGCTTAGAATGGAATACCCGGAAGCCACGCTTTCCGAGCTGGGGGATCTTCTGGATCCGCCTGTCGGCAAGAGCGGCGTGAATCATAGACTGAGACGGCTTCATGAAATCGCCGTCGGGAAGGAACAGGAAACATGAAAACGATCAACGCGCTTGTATCCACAGCTCATGAAATGGATGCCAGACGCATCGCGCTCCTCGTGCAGAAGGCATGCGGCTTCGACTCAGAGATCCGCATCCGATGCGAGGAGAGAAAAATGAACGCGAAGAGCCTGATGGGCGTCCTGACACTCGGGATCACCGGCGGGAAGGAAGTGGAGATCTCCGCGTTCGGCGAAGACGAAGAGAAAGCAGCGGAAGGGATCGCCGCATTTCTTCAGGAGGCATGATGGACCTTTTCGACCTGATGTCGGAAATGCATAAAGACGACGATTCGCCGCTGGCGTCACGGCTCAGGCCGAAGACGCTTCAGGATATCGTCGGGCAGGAGCACATCCTCTCGAAGGATTCGCTCCTTTACCGCGCCATCACCGCGGACCGCCTGCAGTCTGTCATTTTCTACGGCCCGCCCGGGACCGGGAAGACCACGATTGCCCGCGTCATCGCGAATACCACAAAGGCGGATTTCATCCGGATCAACGCGACGACAGCCGGCAAGAAGGAGATGGAGGAAGCGGTTCATAAGGCGGAAGACGCCAGACGCATGTTCAGAAAGCGGACCATCCTCTTCATCGATGAGATCCACCGTTTCAACAAGGCGCAGCAGGATTTTCTGCTTCCTTACGTGGAAGACGGAACCGTCATCCTGATCGGCGCAACCACGGAGAACCCATTCTTTGAAGTAAACCGCGCCTTGATCTCGCGCTCCGAGATCTTCGAACTGAAGCCGCTCTCCCGGGACAACATCAAGACCATTCTTTACCGTGCGGTCTCCGACAAGGAAAATGGCCTTGGCGCCTATCAGGCAGTCCTCGACGAGGACGCCGCGGACTTTCTCGCGGATCTGGCCGACGGCGACGCCCGACAGGCGCTCAATGCGCTGGAACTGGGCGTTCTCACGACCGAAAGGAGCGAAGACGGGCTCATCCATTATACGCTGAAAGTCGCTTCTGAATGCACACAGAAGCGGGTGCTTCATTATGACAAAGACGGAGACGGGCACTACGACACCATTTCCGCCTTTATCAAATCCATGCGCGGGTCGGATCCGGATGCGG
>DBVJ01000056.1:0-658 GCA_002308115.1 Lachnospiraceae bacterium UBA1267 | reverse complement strand
TTTATCGCGCGCCGCATCATGATCTGTGCCTCCGAGGACGTAGGACTTGCGAATCCGATGGCGCTGGTCGTCGCGACCAATGCCGCGCTTGCGGTGGAACGCGTCGGCCTTCCGGAAAGCCAGATCATTCTGGCGCANNGCCGCCATCACGGTGGCCTGCAGCCCGAAATCCAACTCGGTCGTGAATGCGATCTTTGCGGCGAACGCTGCCGTAAGAGACACGCGGATCGAAACCATTCCGCAGCATCTCCAGGACGCACATTACAAAGGACACGACTCTTTAGGGCGCGGCATCGGTTATCTCTACGCGCACGATTTCGAGAATCATTACGTGGAACAACAGTATCTGCCGGACGAAGTCAAGGACAGGCAGTTCTATATTCCTTCCGAAAACGGAGGGGAGAAGGACGTCCGGGCCTGGTTCCGAAAGATCCGTCCGCATCTCTGGGAGGACCGGGAAGATGAATGAAAAACTGACAGCATTCAGACGGCTCATGAAGGAACGCGGCGTGGACATGTATATCGTTCCGACCGACGATTTTCATCTGTCCGAATATACAGGCGACTATTTTAAGTGCCGCGCCTTCCTGACAGGTTTCAGAGGAAGCGCCGGGACTGCGCTTGTGACACAGGAAGAAGCGCTCCTCTGGACAGACGG
>DBVJ01000080.1:1720-7837 GCA_002308115.1 Lachnospiraceae bacterium UBA1267 | reverse complement strand
GAGCCCAGATCGATCACGCGGTCCGAATCTTTGACTTCTCCCGCAAACCACGCGAGAAGCACCGCGTCGATCCCGAAGCGGAAGCCGCTTTTTTTCTGGAGGATCCGGTAGCCGCGACGGAGAAGATCGTTGATCTCCTCGTCTTCGTGAAGCAGGATTTCCGTCTGGCGCTCTTCCATGGCATGAAAAAGACCGGAGGGCATTCAGCCCTCCAGCTCCTTAAGTTCCTTCTCTTCTTCCTGCGACAGCCGCTTTTCCTTCTTCTTGGAAGGCTTGAACTGCAGCTCGCTCACGTCAAAATCGCGGATCTCCACGTTGCCGTTCTGCTCTTCGATCACGACGCGCACCTGCTGACGGAGAACGTTCACGGACTGGACCTTGCCGATCGTGCCGTCAGGCGTCTTGACCGGCGTGTTCACGTCCGGAAGCTTTGCGTTCAGATACGAATAGGTGTCCGCCTCATTTTTCAGGCAGCACATCAGTCTCCCGCAGCAGCCCGAGATCTTCGCGCTGTTCAGGGAGAGGTTCTGCTCTTTGGCCATCTTGATGGACACCGGCACGAAGTCCGTGAGCCAGGTCGCGCAGCAGAATTCACGTCCGCAGGGGCCGATGCCGCCGAGAAGCTTGGTCTCGTCCCGGACGCCGACCTGCCTGAGCTCGATCCTGGTACGGAAAATGCTTGCGAGATCCCGGACCAGTTCCCTGAAGTCCACGCGGCCGTCCGCGGTAAAGTAAATGGTCACCTTCGAGCGGTCAAATGTATAATCCGCCCGGATGATCTTCATCTCCATCTCACGCTTCTTCACACGGTCGCGGGTGATGCGCACCGCGTCCCACTCGTTCTTCCGGTTGAGCGTGATGCGTTCCTCGTCTTCTTCCGTCGCGATGCGGAGCACCGGCTTGAGTTCCGCGGGAAGTTTGTCCTCCGAAAGTTCATGCGCGGGCATGACGACCGTGGCGTATTCCTCGCCCAGATCGCCCTTCACGATGATATGGTCTCCGGTCCGGAGCGTAAGCCCTGCCGGATCAAAATGCTGTATTTTACATTGATGACGCAGCGTTGCGCCGATCACTTCTGCCATGTTATTTCTCCATTTCCGAACGTATCACGGAAAACAGGACGCTCACTGTGATGTCATAGTTCACGTTGGCCTGGAATTTCCGTTCGGTTTCGTCGATCTCCCGGAGGATCCTGTCGATCCCCGAAAAAGACAAATGTTCTGCATACTCGCGGAGTTCAGGGGCATCCGCACGGTTCATAAGCTCTGAAAGCTTTGCACCGGATTTCACGCAGAGCACATCCCTGAACCAGGTTCTGAGGAAGCCGGTAAAGGCTGTCCGGGTCTCTTTTTTCTTCTGCTGGACCGCACTGAAGGCGATCACGTCCTGCGCCCCCATACGGGAAGCACGTTTCATGAGTTCACGGACCGGCGCGTCAGGGTCTTCCGCCTCTGATTCCTCTTCCAGTGAAAGCTTTACCGCGCGGCTCAATACGGTCTCGAGGAAGTATTCCTTCCGGTCGGACAGAAGGAGGATGACGACGTAGGACGGCGGTTCCTCCAAGGTCTTTAAAAGTGCGTTCTGGGCCTGCGGATTCATTTTCTCCGCTTCATCGACGATATAGACCTTCCGGCCGTCCCCGTAAGGACGGATCGCCGTGTCGCGGACGATCTGCGTGCGGACCTCTTCGACCGAGATGAGATTCGGCTTTTCATGTGTCAGCTCTTTGAGGTCTGCCGGACTTTTTGCGAGCATGCGGGCAAATGTCCTGGCCTCCATAAGCCGTGTCTCTCTGGTGCCTCCGGTCAGAAGATACGCATTCGCGACACGCCCGGACGCCGCCGTATTCTCCAGTATGTCATGGATCGAATTCGCTCCGGCCATACTTCACGCCTTCTCTTTGGGACCGGCCGCATCCGCTTTCCGAGCCGAAAGGATCAGTTTCCGGAGCGCTTTCACCGTCTCCTTGGAAGAGATGTTTTCAAAGCGGTTCCGGATCACACCGTCCTTCAGAAGTCCGGCCGCTTCCAGTTTCTCCGGGGCGAAGTCTCCCTCGTCCGCCAGGAAACGCCGGCACATTTCCGCATATTTCGGCCTCAGATGCTGCCGCTCGCGGTCCAAAGCGCGCTGAAGCCGTTCGCCGGGATCCAGGTCGATGTAGAAGGGAATGACCCGGTCCTCGCCGAAATAATCACGCACTCTGGCGAAGGATTCCACGGTACCGACCGCCGCATAATCATGCTGATCCAGCTCGATCGTTCCGTCATCCACCATCATGTACTGCCAGGGACCATGGACCGTCTGATACTCTCTGAGTTCGATGATCCGTCCTTCCGCACGGAACACATCCACGTCTTCAGGCGTCACAAAATGATATTCCAGTCCTTCCGTCTCTCCGTCCCGGATCGGACGGGTCGTGTACTGGATGATCTCCCGAAGACCCAGATCCTTGTCCGCAAGAAGGCCTTTCAGAATCGAATCCTTCCCGGATGCGCTTTTTCCGATAATGTAATAGATCTTGCCCATTTTCGGCATTCTTTCGTTAAAAATCCAATTCCTCAAAGGATTCCGCAAAGGCCTGCACGGTCTTGGCGGCTTCTTCATCCATTTCTTCAAAAGTCTCTGCCGTACTGCCTTCCGAAGATTCCGCGGCTTTCCTTGCGCCTTCCTCGGCGGCTTCCCGGGTCTCGACCACGGTCTCTTCCGCAGCGGCCATAGCGGAAGCGGCAGCGGTCTTTGCTTCCCGAGCCTTCTTCTTTGCGTCTTCCCGGACTTCTTCCGCGGCTTCGCGGCTCTCCTCGACAGTCTCTTCCACTGCGTCCCGGGAAAGCACGACGGTCTCTTCGATAACGGCAGGNNGCAGCCGCTGCCGGAACGGCTTCTCCGGCTTTCTCTTCCGCCGGTGTCAGGACTTCTTCCTGCTCTTTGGCTTCGCCTTGCTGCCCGTCTTCTTCTTCTTCTGCTTCGTCTGACTTTTCTTCTTCGCCTGACTGTCCGTTCTTTTCGGGCTCTTCGGGCTGTTCTTCGGGCTGCTCTTCTTGCTGCTTGTCCTGCTGTTCTTCTTTTTGGGCTGCCCGTTGTTTCCGAAAAAACACCAGAAACAAGGCGATGCCCAATGCGATCAGGATCAGGATCGCCGCGGCATCTGCAAGGAATACTTCGCTTGGCAAGACGAGAATGATCTTGTCATAGTTTGAGTTGATATACCAGTTGGTCTTGCCGGGGAACAGGATCTCATGGAACTTGATGAAGAAGCTGTCCCAGAAGAAGGCCAGACCGATACCGACGCCCACGATGACCGCGACGGCCAGCGCCAGCGTGATCTTCGGCCACAAGGTGATATTTTTCTTCTTGGCAACGATACAGCCCGGGATCAAAAGCACGGCTGATCCGATCGCCAGATACTGGAAGAACACGAATACCTGCTTCACGTCGACGAAATGCGCCATGGTTTCTTCCGTCGTGACCATTCCGTGATCCGGGAAAATGAGCTCCTTCGGGCCCCAGAACATGTTGTAATCGATCAAGGCGTCATAATTCGCCTTCAGATCGGCTGCATTGTATCCGCTGTAAGCCTCGATTTTGAACAGGTCGATGAACCAGTAGTACAAAGGTTTCAGTGCCAGCACCAGAAACACCGCCGCCGACACCAGGAACAAGAACAGGATCACCGCCATCAGCGCATTAAAGACGACGCGGAAAATAACCTCGCCTGTGCTGCGCTCTTCACTGCTAATGTTCTTCAAGGCAGATTCCCCCTTTATGGAGCCTTATAGTCAGAGTAGCATTTTACCATTGAAAAGTGGGAATGACAAGCAAAATCCATACATAATAAAGTCGAACGCTCCGGAATCGGCGATTTCTGAACATTCGGTGAAGTCTTTTTACTTTTCCCGGGGACTGTGCTACGATGTGGAAAGCAGAAAGGATCAATGACGGTCTCCGCATTTCAGGTACGCCATGAAGAAGCAAGATGATGAAAATAATACAGAAAGACGCCGTAAGATCAGCCCGAACCTGGTGAGACTTCTGGTTTCTCTGGGGCTCGTGCTCTCTACCTTCGGCGTCATGTTTCTGTTTTCCCGGTTCCCGGACTGGTTTTTCCCGTGGTACCGGGACGTTTCGCGTACGCTTCTCACCTGGATCTCCACGGTCATGTCCGTCCTGCCCTTTGCGCTGTGGGAGTTCCTCATCGTTCTCCTGGCCCTGGGCATCGTCATTACCCTGATCATCGTGATCATAAGACGCCGCAGGTTCTTTATGTGGCTGACCAGCATCCTCCTCATCGCATCCATCATTTTCGCGGTCTTTACGGACGTCTGGGGGCTGGATCACTATGCGCCGGAGCTTCACGAGGAGCTTGGACTTGAGATCCGGCAATATACGAAGGACGAATTGAAAAAGGCCGCCGCCTATTATGTGGACCGGGCCGCGGAGCTGGCGAAAGAAGTCCCGCGTGATGAGAACGGGCTTCTGGACCGTTCAAACTACAAGGAGTGGCTGGTCACTGCCGGGAAGAGTTATGAGAAGATTTCGGAGGAAATGCCGGTTTTCAGGGGTTCCAAAGTACCGGTCAAGGAGTCTCTTCTCTTCTGGAAAGCGCTCAGTTATATGGGCATCACCGGAATTTTTGTGGATGTGACTGCGGAGAGCACAGTCAACCCGGATGCTTTCGTCTCATCGCTCCCGTTTACCATGTGCCATGAGGCCGCGCACCGGCTGACCATCGCCGGCGAGGACGAAGCCAATTTCGCGGCTTTCCTGGCCGCAAGTTCTTCCGATGACCTGATCTTCCGCTATTCCGCCTATTACAGCGCCTCGATCTACGTTTACAATGCGCTTTACAAGGCGGATGCGGGGGCAGCCCGGGCGCTCTGGACGCCTGAACGGGAGCAGCTTCGACTGGATTATGACGCAGCCGGCAACCACTACGAAAAATACGAGGGCAAGGTCCAGGAAGTCTCCGACAAGATCAACGACACCTACCTCAAGACCTACTCCGAGCCCAGCGGCGTCCAATCCTACGGCGAAGCCGCCGACTACCTCATCGCCTGGTACCTCAAAGAATACGCACAGAAATAACAGTCCGCTCGCTTCCCGGGCTCTGAGTAGAGCGTCTTTTCTTGTTTTCCTTCATACACGCTCCGCTTGGTTTGACAAGTTGGAGCGTGTTTCATTCAATTTCGCAAAAAACGCTCTGACAATTCAAAAGCAGAGGAGCGTCTTTTTTTGTTTTTCTTCATACACGCTCCGCTTGGTTTGACAAGTTGGAGCGTGTTTCATTCAATTTCGCGAAAAACGCTCCGACAATTCAAAAGCAGAGGAGCGTCTTTTCTTGTTTTTCTATGTATACGCTCTCCAGATCATGTACAATGTGAGCGTCTATCCTGAATTCTTCCCGAAAACGCTCCCGGTATGACAAGATGCAGGAGCGTAAAACAAGTTTGTCTTTGAAAGACGCTCAACAAAATGGAAAACCCGAGAGTGCAAGCATGTCTTTTGGCCGAAACACGCTCCCGAAATCCATAAACACAAATCAGAGCGGAGCGTAAACCGGACAAAAAGCATCAAGACGCTCTCAATTCCCGTCGCAGGCTACGGGGGAGAGCGTGAACCGGGGGCCTGCTGAAAAGGCGCCCTGGGAGCTCATCATTTGGGCCTTGGGCGCCTTTCCCCCGGACGATAAAGCAGAGGCCAAGACAGACAGCGACGCCCCCGGAGAGAGCAGCTCCGGAGCGAGCGATTGTTAGCGAGCGAAGGAGCCTGCTTCGAAGGGGGAGAGCGTGAACCGGGGGCCTGCTGAAAAGGCGCCCNNAGAAAGAGGCGGCGTTCCGTAAGGAGCGCCGCCTCTTTCTGTGGCGTGGATCACCAGCTTCCCTTGTATCCGATGCCGTATTCGGTGGCGTAGTAGTCGACGCGTTTGGAGTCGTCGTAGATGGGCGGATAGAGGTTCTCTTTGGGGTCGATGCCGGCGAGGCGGCAGACTGCGTCGTGGCAGCGGACAGTGAGTTCTTCGCGCTGTTCTTTGCCCGAAAGCTCCGGATTCGGGAAGAGCGGCTCCCCGATGTTCAGCGTAAAGCAGGCGATCTGATGGAAAATGTGCTTCCGGATCCAGCC
>DBVJ01000080.1:0-1643 GCA_002308115.1 Lachnospiraceae bacterium UBA1267 | reverse complement strand
GCGTAATACTCCCACATGCTGCCTTCGGGATAGATGTGAAGCCATCCGCCGTTCTCAATGAACGCCGAGACCTCTTTGATGTACTTACGCGTGGCCGCCAGATCATTTTCCGGGATCGGAATGCCGCCCACCAGACGGATCAGCGTACCGTTCTCTCCGTTCACGTTCGGCGCCCAGGACAGAAGTCCTGTCTTATACGGACGGACGCCCTTCATGATCCCGATGTAATCCCACATATGGACGTGGTTCGCGCAGGTGACGGCGCCTTGTTTCAGATCGTCGCGATGCTTTTTGAGGTTCTCGCGCCCCTTGATCCGAAGTCCGAGACGTACGGTCGCGACCGGCCAGACCACGACATGCAGAAGCGCTCTCACCATCGCCCGCTTGAAACGCATGCTTTTCGACTGGTCCACATAGGGATAATTCGTGTCAAACTTGATGCCCCGGTCCATATGGACTTCCAGATAATGCTTATCGGTATCCACGGGATAGGGGTATTTCTGTGTCTTCGGATCAAACATAAAATCCGCGTCCTTTCCTGTTCAGGTCACTGTTTCAGAACGTAACCGTCCTCGGCGCTTCGGTAAAGGAGGAGAACGTCGCGACGGCGTCCTTGAAATACAGCACTTCCGTGTTGTCGTCTTCTGCGGAATACCGGCCTTTCAGCATCGGATAGGCATCCAGAAGCGACGCTTTGGCTTCCACGCGGTCATCCCGTACCAGAGTGCCGGCGAGGCGAAGCCATTTGCCGCCCTTGAAGGCGCAGATCTCCACCTTCGGGTCAGCCTGAATCTGTTTCGAGACTTCCTTGGACTTTCCGGTCTGGATATACAGCTTTCCTTCGAAAATGTGCGCCGTCCCGAACGGACGGACTCTCGGCTGATCTCCCTCAACGGTCGCGAGATAATACACACCGGCTTCTTTCAAGAACTCACATACTTCCTGCATGTCAGGCTCCTTTCATGATCATCTGTTTCGCTGGAAACAATGTGGATATGTTCGTATGAAAAGAATGCCAGAAAAAGCGCGAAAAATCAAGACTTGCCGCATTCTTCCCTCCATCCGGAGGCACTTGACATCCCGGTTCTTCCCTTTATACTGGATCTTAGATTCTATATATAGCCGGCGCGCTGCCGCCGCATACGCCAAAGGAGAAAGCTATGAAGCATCACATTATTGTCAAGTTTGAGGAAGGCACCGACGTTCAGGCGCTCCTTGAGCCGGTCAAGGCGATCTTCGACGAATGTCTCGAGATTCCAGGCATCCACGGCGTGGAGCTTAAGACCTCCTGCATCGACCGTCCGAACCGCTATGATCTTATGATCGCGATCGACATGGACAAGGAAGCGCTCCCCGCATACGATGCCTCCGAGCCGCACCACCGCTGGAAAGAAGAATACGGCGGAATCACTGTCAAAAAGGCTATTTTCGACTGTGAGGAGTGATACGAAAACAGTTGCGTGAAGCCCGTTTTTTTGGTACATTTTGAGAAGATGATTTTCACCCAAAAAGGAGGAAGCAAGTCATATGCAATTCACCAAAGAGGTCGAAGAAATGATTTGTGTCGCCAAAGGCCCAAATCATGGCCCTGCCCCCATTCCTGAAGAAGGAAAGTGGATCCAGGCCAAAGAGATCAAGGACAT
>DBVJ01000113.1:16646-35912 GCA_002308115.1 Lachnospiraceae bacterium UBA1267 | reverse complement strand
CCGCCGTGGGAGCCGCCGCCCCCGCCTCCGCCGCCTCCGCCGGAGAATCCGCCGCCCCCGCCGCCTCCGGAAGATCCGCCTGAAGAGGAGAAATCTGCCTTCGGAACCGGCGAATAGACCGTCGTCGTCAGGCCTTTCACCGCCTGCACCTGCCCGCCCAGGAAGGCCGTGTCGGCCGCCGCGGACAGTTCATAGGAAGAGGCCTTCGGGATCTTCATCGTGCTCTTCATGATGAGATACATCACAAATGCGCCCAGGAACAGGGACATGAGCACCGTGAGCACGATCATCATCGGGCGCGCGATCTGATGGCCCGTGACCAGTTTATAGACCTGCGCCATGGCTTCGGAAGCGCATCCGTAATAGTCGCCTCTTGAAGCCTGTCTGTAAATGTTGTCCGTGATCGAATCGCAGTCGGACACGGAAATGATCTTCATGAGCGACCCGTAGGTGTAGAGGTACAGGTAGCGTGTTTCCATGTCGATGACGAAGGTCGCGCCGTCCACATCCTGGAACAGCTCCCAGGTGATGCGTTCGGCCGCGTTCTGGGCGCTGCCGTAGCTGTTGCCCTCGGGCAGCGTGATGACGGCCATGTTGCCGAACTCGGCATTTTTCGCCAGTTCGGAAATGAGTCGGGCTTCTTCCGAGTCAGAGAACAGGTCCGCGCCGTCCTCGACCACAACGCGGTAGCCGGAGCCGTTTTCCGCGGCGCGAGACGTGATCCGAAGTCCTGTGAAGCAGGCTGCGAAGACCACAAGGACGAGAAGGACGGATGAGATCATCCGGAAAATGGAAGCATTTGTCTTACGCATTTTCGTCGCCTCCTCTCTTCTTGAACTGCGGAATCGGCTGCTGCACCCTCAGATTGTGGATCCGGACCAGATCGAGGACCGACAGGATCAGCATCACGAAGGACACCGCCGCGCCGATGTAATAATACAGGTCTTCATTCGGCTGCCACAGGAAGAACACCACCACGGCCGCGATGCCGATGATGGGCTTCAGGAGATACCGGAGCTTCCTCGCGAAGGGCATCGAGCCCTCGTTCGGCTTTCCGAATCGCTTGAGATAGCCTTTGTCGTTCAGGTAGTTTTCCCTGGCATAGGCTTGGTTCAGGCCGGAATTCATCATGAAGAAGAAGGCGACCGAGACAAAGCCCGCCAGCATGATCAGGTTCATCGGAGAGAGCGACATTTCGCTGGACTCCACGATGAAGAACCAGATGAACAGCGCGATCGGGATGGCGGCCAGGAGTGAGAACAGCAGATATTTGCCGAAGCTCACCGGGATGTCGGCCGCGACCTTGCCGGTCTCGCCGTTCACGACCGCATAATTGATGTGCTTGTTGTCGTGTGTGCGGCTTGAAAGGAACCAGACCGGGAAATAGCCTTTCTCTTCCACCCTGACGCGGACGGGCATGCGGTTACGGACCTTCGTGCGTTCCACGCCGTGAAGCGGGTAGGCCGGGTCCTTCATGACGTTATCCACAAAGAAGTCCTCGGCGACATCCTCGGATTCCGCTGCGTACACTTCGGCGGGAACGTCCGAAACGTCCGCGTAGAAGCCGCTCAGATAGGACGTGGCGAAGGGCACGGCGGATTCGGCCTTGAACGGCGCGATGGCCTCCGAAAGCGTGTCGGAGAACGAGGAGGACGCGTCATAGGAGATCCCGCTGAAACGGCCGCTCACCTGCTGATACAGCCTGTAATTCGTCTTGATGATATAGTCGCCTGTGCGGTGCGAAACGGAGCCGTCCGATTCGACCATGCCTTCCGTACTGTAGGAGTAGATCCAGTACGGCATGTAGATGCCGCGGAACTTCGCGATCTCGGAATCCTTCTTCATTGAGGAAGGCGCGAAAAATGCCCTGGAGAGGCGTTTTTTGTAGGCCTCAGCGCATTCCTGAGCCGAAACCTTGAACGGGATGATCCGCTGCGGGGCGCTCTCCGCGTCCAGGCGTTCGTCCAGCACAACATTCGATCCGCAGAAACTGCAGAACGTCGCCGCGGTCTCCTCCGTGGAGAGCAGCTTTGCGCCGCAGTTCGGGCAGACGTATGCCAGCGCGGCGTATTCCTGCTCGCCGGTCTGGGAATCGTACTGCGTGCCGCCGACCGGCGTCTGGCCCTCGGCCTCATTGGCGTAAGCCAGCGTGGGGTCCCGGGGGTCCACCTGCCGGCCGCAGAACATGCAGCCGAGTTTCTGTGATTTCGGGTCAAAGCGGAGCGGGGCTCCGCAGCCCGGACATTTGTACATAGGCGCCTCCTTGTTACAGATTCAGGAACTCTTCCTCGGAAATCACCGGGATCCCGAGGGATCTTGCGGTCTTGTTCTTCGTAGAGTTCGAATTGACGTCATTGTTGATGAGGTAGTCTGTATTCTTCGTGACAGAACCTGTCACCTTGCCGCCTCTGGCCTCGATGAAGGCTTTTAAGGCGTCGCGGTTCTCAAAATGATGGACCGCTCCGGTGACGACGAAGGTCTTGCCTTCCAGGGTCTGTTCCTGGGTATTCTCCTGTTCCTTGAGCGTGATTTCCGTGAGCAGGTCATCCAGTTCCCCGCTCTTCTTCGGATCGCGGAAGAAGGCGGCGATGTCCCGCGCGGTGATCTCGCCGACATTTTCGATGGCTGCGAGTTCTTCGGGGCCGGCGGCGCGGAGCGCCCGGAGATCGCCCCTGAAGGCACGCGAGAGCATTTTCCCGCCCGCCACGCCGATGCCGGGGATGCTGATCGCGGTGAGAAGGCGTTCCAGCGGTACTTCCCTGGCCGCTTCGATGGCCTTTAGGAGGTTGTCCGCGGAGATCTCTCCGAAACCCTCCATCGCAGCGATCTCCGCACGGTGTTCACGCAGCCGGTACAGGTCGCCGAAATGATGCACCAGACCTTCCGAGATCAGCTTTTCCATGGTCATTTCGGACAGACCTTCGATATTCATGGCGTTTCTGGACACGAAAAGTTCGAAGCGTTTGATCCGCTTCGCCGGGCAGTCCGGATTCGTGCAGAAGAGCGTCCGCACGCCCTCTTCGTCGCGGATCTCGGTGGTTTCGCCGCAGACCGGACAACGCTCCGGCACGTCGAAACGGCGGGGAAGCGGCGCATGTTGGGCGCGTTTCAGTTCCTCAGCCGTGAGATCCACGGAGATCTGCGGAATGATCATGTTGGCTTTGTAGACGCGGATCCGGTCTCCGATCGAGAGTCCCAGCTCTTCCATCACGGAAATGTTGTGGACGAGTGCGCGGCTCACGGTGGTGCCCTCAAGCTCCACGGGTCTGAAGATCGCCACCGGGTTCAGAAGCCCTGTGCGGCTTGCGCTCCATTCGATCGCAAGAAGCTCCGTCTCCGCCATCTCGTCACGCCATTTGAAAGCCATGGCGTTCCGGGGAAACTTGGCCGTGCGGCCCAGAGAACGCCCGTAAGCCAGATCGTCCATCACGAGAACCAGTCCGTCCGAAGGCACGTCATAATGTTTGATCTTCTCAGCGAAACCATGCACGGCTTCCGGAAGCGTCCCGGACGTGACGAGCACACGCTCCACCGTTTCGAAACCCTGGCGGTCCAGGAAGGCCATTTGCTCCATGAAGGAGTTCTTGCTGTCAAAGCCTTCCGCCTCGATCAGCGCAAATGCGATCAGGTTGACCGAGCGTGTCTTCGTGACCTTGGGGTCCAGCTGCCGGACCGAGCCCGAAGCCAGATTCCGCGGGTTCTTGTATTTGGATTCCTCTTCGATCTCCTCGTTCATGCGGTTGAAATCCGAATAGCGGATGACCGCTTCGCCGCGGAGCACCAGGTGCCCCGTGAAGGGGATCCTGAGCGGAAGATTGACAAATGTCCTGGCGTTCCCGGTGACGACTTCTCCGATCTCACCGTTGCCTCTCGTGACAGCCTTCAAAAGCGTTCCGCCCTCATAGGTCAGGACGACGGTCAGACCATCCAGCTTCCAGCTGAGTACGCCGGGCTGTGTGCCAAGAAAACTCTGAAGTGTCTCGATTTCCTTGGTCTTGTCCAGCGAGAGCGCCGCTTCTTCATGGCGTTCCTTCGGAAGCTCCGAAAGCACTTCGTAGCCCACTTTCTGCGTCGGGCTTCCCGCGAGCACCGTGCCGGTCTTCTCTTCAAGCGAAAGAAGCTCATCGTAAAGCTTGTCGTAGCGCTCATTGGGCATGATCTCGCGGCCTTCCTGGTAATAGGCCCGGGAGGCTTCGTCAAGGATCTGTATGAGTTCTTTCATGCGGACAAGTTCATCCATCCGCTTCACCTGCCTTTCGAGGCCGGGATAAATTTGGACTGCGCGCCGCCCTTCTTTCTGGCCATGTCTTTCGGCAAGCCCTTTGTCCGAAGGACGTCTTTGGTCTTTGCCGTAAGCTTCCGCTGTTCTTTCGCGGCATTGGAGGCGGCCCTCCCTTCGCGTTTCGGCGACGGGGGCGTCTTCCTCCTGTAGGCATAATCTTCAAGAAGCTTCTTTTCGTCGCCTTCCAGCTTTCTCCATTCACCCGGATTCAAGCCTTCCAACGTCACGTTCATGATACGGACGCGCTTCAGGGACAGGACGTCATAGCCCAGGGTCTGGCACATCCTCCGGATCTGCCGGTTGAGACCCTGCGTCAACACGATCGCAAAACGCTTCGTGCCCAGTTTCCTGACGCTGCAGGCCGCAGTCTCTTTGTTCAGGTCTTCCAGGAACACACCTTTCTCCATGCGTTCCAGAAAGTGCGTCGTGAGTTCTTTATTGACCACGACTTCATATTCTTTTTCATGGCGGCCGGATGCGCGGGTCACTTCCTCCGCAAAGGCGCCGTCATTTGTCAGAAAGATCAGGCCTTCGGAGTCCTTGTCCAACCGGCCGACAGGGTACAGACGGCCGGGGAAATCCACCAGATCGGTCACCTTCTGTTCATTCTTGAAGCCGCGTGTCGTCGAAACCACACCGACCGGCTTCCAGAGCGCGATAATGACCTTTTCCGGCTTTGTTTCCGCAACAGGCTTCCCGTTGATCCGGATCTCGTCCGCATCCGTCACGCGAAGCCCCTTTTCAGCAGGCTGTCCGTTCACGAAAATGCGCCCTTCATCCACCAGACGGTCTGCTTCCCGCCGCGAACACACGCCCCTGTCGCTCAAATATTTGTTCAGTCTCATCGGTTCCATCAGGGAGCCCTCCATAGCGCCTCCCGGCGCAGTCCATAGATGATTATATTGTAGCATGACTTCCCAAAAAAAGAAAGATGGGACGGGGCCCGGGCTGATCCAGCGGGGATCCGGGCCGATCCAGCCACGGCGGGCAGGCTATTCTGAGCCGGATCGGTGAGGGGCCGGGCTGAATCGGTGGATGTGCACGCTATTTTTGGCCAAATCAGTGGTTGCGCAGGCTATTTTGGGCCTAGCCGACGAGGGACCGGGCTGTATCGGTGCATGTGCACGCTATTTATGGCCAAATCGATAGGCTGTTTTCGGCATTTCCATATGTTTACGCCTATGGTCCAAAAATGTGTAGGCGAGTTTTTCTCATTCTTGAAAAACACGCCCTCCACCCCCTGTCTTTTTTTGGGCGGGTTTTGTCTCACAAGAGTTTTTCGCCTATCGCTTACGGGTCACATGGGCAAGTTTTAGAAAACAAGTCATTTCCCGCCTACACATTTTCCGGGAGCCGAGGGCGGAAAACAGTGAAAATGAAAAATTACGCCTACGCCGAAAAAGGGCGTAGGCGTGAAACATGCAAAATGCCGTAAACCGCCTATCAAACCAGCCACAAATTGACAAATCTCCTTCAAGGCAAGTCTTGATTTGGCAAGTGTCTTCATTGCAAGCCACAAATTGACAAATCTCCTTCAAAGCAAGTCGTGATTTGGCAAGTGTCTTCAGTGCAAGCCACAAATTGACAGATTTTCTTCAAGACAATTCATAAATCGACAAGTCTCTTCACCGCCCGCGCTTTTCACAGAAACACGGCGCGGATCATGGCTTCGATGTCTTTGGTGCGAAGCGGTGAATCCCCGGTCTCCTCACTTAGAAGAAGATTGTATCCAGGGAAGACTCCGGCCGCTGCATACAGATGGGTCTTCCAGATGTTATTCTCGACATAGTCCAGGTTGTCCAGACGGCCACGGTGTTCCCAGTAATAAACTCTTCGGGTGTTGATGTCTAGGATCGTGAAGTCCGGATAAACAAGGCCGCCGGGCGTGTCCAACGGGCATTCATACACATATGGAATGCCCAGCTGATAGAGCAGATCTGCGATGATCTTCTCGCTTTTCGATCGAACCACCTCTCCATTCATCGTGATGAATTCGCCGCTCTTCTGAAAAGTGTTCGGCCGCGCGGCGGCAATTGCGCGATGCTCCTCAAGCCATCTTGCTGCATACATTGCGTCCGGCTCGACCAATGGCTTCACAAAATGCCTTCGGTGGGGGCTCATATTTTCGTAGATCCGTGCCTGCGCATCCGGTTCAAACTCTTTCAAAAAACAATCCAAGGCTTCCTGATTCTTCCGTGTCCGCAGAAGCATTTTTTTGAAATATTGCTTCTCGAGCAGGCTTTGGATCAGCCAGGTCTCCTCCCGACGCAGGTACCTGCGCATACCTCCCTTGATCAAAAAGAACCTGGGCTTTCCTTTGGATGTGGTCACCTCGATCCGGCCTTCCGGGCTTTTGCCCAGCAATTGTTCCAGGCTCAGGAGGAGCGCCTGATTTTCCTGTGACGCTTCCTCTATCTGCTTGATCAGTTTTTTCACGGTTGTGTTTCTCCTTTCGTTATTTCCTGGAGTCCGGTTCTCCTTTGATTTCCGAGATTCAAGATAACGTATGGCACGTAAGATCACCAGTAACAAAATGCGCCGGTTTTTGGAGCTTTCCTGTCCGTAAAATGCGGTAAGTGGCTTGTTTCCTGGGAATACAGGGGATGAAAACTTTTTGGATTTTTTGCCTCGGATGGCGCCGTCAGGGCGGCGGAAAAGACTCCTTGGCAGAGTTCCGGAGCGATATACCTTCCGTCCTCCGCGCCTTTTGCAAACGTCTTCTGAGTTGGCCTGCCCTTCCTCCCGCGGTTTACGAGTGTCTTCCGAGGTGGTATAAAGGAGGGGATGAAAATGACTCTGCCGGAATACAAAGTCATACGCTCAAGGCGGCGGACGCTGGGGCTTCAGGTCACGGAGGAAGGGGTCGTGGTACGCGCGCCTTTCTTCAGCTCGGAAGCAGCGATCCGGCGTTTTGTGGGCGATCATCTCACATGGATCGAGAAGCAGAAAAAGCGGGTGGAGCGAATCAGCCGTGAGGCCTCGGAAGTCCTGCCGCTTACCGAAGCCGAACTCCGTGCCTTGAAAAAAGAGGCGCGGGAGGATCTCAGCGCGCGCGTCAGGCACTATGCCTCCCTCATGGGTGTCTCCTACGCGCGGATCTCGATCCGCGCGATGCGTTCCCGCTGGGGAAGCTGCTCCCGGGAAGGGAATCTGAGCTTCAACTGTCTTCTGATGCTGGCTCCGCCGGAAGTCCGTGACGCGACGGTCGTCCATGAACTTTCCCACCGGCGGCACATGAATCATTCACAGGCCTTCTATCAGGAAGTGCTGCGCTACTGTCCGGACTACAAAAAGACTTCCCGCTGGCTCAAAGAGCACGGGGCCGCACTGATCCGCAGGCTTCCTGAGAAAACCGAAGCATAAGAAAAGGGCGGGGATATTTCCCCGCCCTTTGCGCGTTCTTCCATAAACGCCTTTCGGGCTGCGATCCGCTCGCGCCCTTTGCGTGTTCTTCCTTAGATGCCTTTCGGGCTGCGATCCGCTCGCGCCCGTTGCGTGCCGTGCCTTCGTTACTTCGTCGCCTTCTCGCTGTTCTCCTTCATTTTCCTGATGGTCTCAAGAATGTCTTCCTTTGTGGCATCGTCACGGTTGAACAGATAATAGCGGTTCTCACCGTCCACAGTCCATTCGGCGCGCCAGCCGGTCCGGTCTGAAAATGTGAGTTCCTCCAACGAGATGTCGGGATCCGCGAGCACGAAGACCGTCTTGACTTTGAGGGCGTCTTTTCCGAATTCTTTCAAGGATTTGGCGTCCCCCTGATACTGAAGCACGTATTCATGGTCGTCATGAGAGACCACCAGATAGTCGCTCGACGAATCGTCCTCAACGGCTTCTACGATCTCCATGTCTTCTGCCGCAACACTCATGGCCGCACGGTCAAGTGTCATGGTGCTCCATGTCTTTCCCGAAGCGTTCGGCGCATCTCCCGTCGGCTGAGCGTCGTTCGGCGCGTCCGTCTGCGGGGGACGCACAGGGGACTTGGAATCTTCCCAGTGAGGCTCCTCCTCCCTGGTCAAATGATCCGGCTCATCCGGTTTGACTGCTCCCCCGTTATGATCCTGCTCATAGGTCGGGATCATACCGTCCGCATGGTTGACGTCCTGTTCCTTGGCCGGAGAAAGATCTTCCGGCGCAAGTGATTTATTCTGCCTTGAGATGGTCACGAAGAAAATGGTCCCGACAGTCAATATGATCGCCGCAGCAGCCAGCATCGGGACATAAAGTTTCCAGCGGTTCTTCGCTTTCTTCTCTTTCTTCGCGGCATCGATGCCCAGGATCTCAGCCTTCGCGGACGATTCGGTGGCTGCCCTGTCTTCCGCTTCCTGCGCCATGGCCGCTTTCTTCATGATATTCTGAAGCATGCGTTCACGGGCGCCGGCCTCCGGCTCGATTCCCTCCATCGAAGCCTTGATGCCCAGCTCGTCTCTCTCGAACGGTTCTGTCAGATTGTGATTGGATCTTTCTTTCATCTTGCGTCCCCGATCATTGCTTTGAGCTTCTTACGCGCATCCGCCAAAAGGTTCCGTATCGTGGAGGGCGGCTTTCCAAGTTTTTCCGCGATTTCGTCCGTTTTATAGCCCATGTAATAGAACAGAATGATCACTTCTTTGTATTTCGGAGGGAGTTTTTGCACGGCTTCCATCGTGTCGCTCTCTTCCACCGCCTTGCTCTCGGGGCTTTCCGGTTCATTTTCCAGATCTTCCAGAGAGCCGACCCGCTTCCGCCAGGCGGACTTCAGTACGTCCTTACAAAGATTCATGGTCGTAAGCGCCAGCCAGGATCGCTCATGTTCCTCGCTTTCAAAGGAAAATGAGCCGGTGAGCACCTTAACAAAAACATCTTCGGTCACATCCTCCGCGTCATGCGGCTCCTTCATATAGGAATATGCGATCCTGTAGACGAATTTGTAGTGTTTTAGATAAAAGGCTTCGAAGGCTTCGTTGGTCATGCCTTTTTCTCTCTCCATGAATGAATACGAACAGGGGCGTTAAAATGTCGGGGGCGCTGAAAACTTTTTCAGCGCCCCCTTCGGTTTACCGGTCGATCTCGAGAAGTCCCGCGAGGAAGCGTTCCATAAAACGCTTTTCGCCGGTGGTCACGCGGAGGCATTCGCCCAGGGCGCCGACCCCCTGATAGGTCTTGATGAGGATCCCTTTTTCGGCTTTCATGCGGTTCATGACCGTCGTTGCGTCGGTCTTCGGCTGGATGAAAATGAAGTTGCCTTCCTTTCCTTCCATTTTATATCCGCGCGCGCTGAGCTCTGAAATGAGCCACTGGCGGCCTTCCTTGTGCTTGGCGACCAGGCTTTCGATGAGGCCCGGCTCTTCCATGATCCGCCGCGCGAAAAGCATCGAGGGGGCGTTCACGTTGTGCGGCGTGCAGAGCTTCTGGACCATTTTGATGCCCTCCGCCCAGCCGACGACATAGCCCAGCCGGAGTCCCGCAAGCGAGAACAGTTTCGAGAAGGAACGCGTCACGAAGACGTGTTCGTGCTCCAATGCAAAGTGCAGGAAGGTCTTCGGATAGAAGTAGAAATAGGCTTCGTCGATGAGCAGCGTGATCTCATATGCGCGGGCGCGGTCATAGATCCTCTGCATCTCTTCTTCGGAAAATGCATTGCCCATGGGGTTGTTGGGGTTCACCACGATCATGATCTGGGTGTCCGGCGTCATAGCCGCGAGGACATTTTCCACGTCGATCGTGAGGTCCTCGTTGTAGCGCACCGGGGTGAAGTTCCGCCCATACATCTTCGAATAAACCTCGAACATCGCATAGGTCGGCGTCACGCCCACGATGCGGCCGCCGGGGCCGGAGAAGGCGTAGATGATGTTGCGGATGCCTTCGGAGGATCCGTTCACGAGGCAGATGTTCTCGACGCCGGTATTCAGAAACTCCGCCAGTTTCGTCGTGAAAGGCAGCGTCTCCGGATACTGCGCGACAAACTCAGGGGTGATCTCCGAGAGCACCTTCTTCACAAACTCTTCCGGAAGCCCGCCGGGGTTCTCGTTGAGATCCAGACGCAGGTAGGGCTCTCTCATGTTCTGGTCAAAGATCCTGTTGAGTGTTTCCACTTCAGGGTTCAGATAATACATAGTTTCCTCGATTCTTTACTGATGCAGCACTTCCATGATCTCCGCGATCCGTTCGGACTCCTCCCTGGTCAGTGTGACCGGGCGGCGGTTTCCTGTCCGTAGCGCATCGCCGAAATCTTTCAACACATATTTCAGCCCGTTGCCGTCGTAGCCGGTGCTGTAGCGCTCCGGGTCGGCCTTTCCGGGCCTTTCGATCTCAAAATAATCTCCGCGCCACCAGTGCCGTCCCGCGCGGATCGTTCCGTTGTCGCCCTGGATCTCGAGGGCTTCATTTGCGCCGTCCCCGATCTGTACGACGGAAAATGCCTCCGGCGCGGTGCCGAGCATGGCGCTTCCGTCCCTAGGAGGCTGATTCACAAACTCCAGTTTGAGTTGGAACGCATCGCCGCTGATCCTCCGGATATTGGTTCCGAGGATCTTCAGAACCGGGCAAAGCACCGCTGAAAGAAGGCTCTCCACGGAGCTTTCCGGATCCCCAAGGTCCTGAATGCCCGCACGGATCGATCTGACCGGCCCGATGAGCCCGCCGCGGGCGATCCACAGAAGCTGGTTGAAAATGTAGATGTGCGGCATGGTGAGATTCTCCGAAAGAAGGACACCGTTCTCATCCGCAAGCCGCAGAAGCTCTTTCTGTTCCTGAAGCGTCGGCGCGAAAGGCGCGTCGGCGATCACGTGAATGCTCTGGTAAAGCGCCTCGCGGATGTATGCCGCGCGCTTCTTGAGATCCGTGCGGACGAACAGCACGTCCGAACTGCTGAGAAGACCCGCGAGCGTCGGCTCTGCCGGGACCTTGTTCCGCATGGAAAACTTGGCCGCGACGGACGCATTTTCCGAATAGACGCCGGAGATCGAGAAGCAGGCCGCGGCGGCGCATTCCGAAGCGATCTCGTCGGCATCCGCGGTATCGGTCACAACGCCGATCCGGTACTGTCCGAAGGTGTCATGACGGATCTGCGCGCTCGAAACGCCCTGTGTCCGCGGCAGATAGACGACCTGGCAATAGGCGTTCAGATGGTCGAACTTGCCCTTCCAGTCATCGCCGATCACAAACACGTCCACGCCATAGCGCCGGATGTCCGCGATCTTCTGTCCCAGATACTCTTCCACGATGATCTTGTCGGCAAGGCCGGTCTCTTCCACGCTCCGGATCCGCTCCGCCAGCGTTTCATGAACCGAAAGTTTCCCTCTTCCAAGATCGTAATTCTCGCCCGTGACGCCCACGATCAGATAGTCGCCGTAGGATTTCGCGCGTTTCAGAATATTCAAATGCCCGTTGTGGAACATGTCAAACGTTCCGTAGGTGATGACTTTTTTCATCCGATCTCCAATCCAGAAAAGCCCATATAGGCATGATAATTTTACGCCACAGGGGGGATGTTGTCAATAAAGCGGACATTCAAAGAGATTGACGAATCTATGCTTCTGCAATAAAAAATAGAAAGGACGCCCGACAAATGGATACGCCTGATCGTATTTATCTTAGAACATCCAAAAGGAGGCCTTATCCATGAGACTTCATAAGAGTCTGAAGAAAACCCTCGCCGCAGCGCTTTCCGTGCTGCTTCTTGTGATGCCGCTTACGGGCTGTTCCACGAATACAGGATCGGATCAGAAAGTGCCGGAAAAGGAGGCTCCTATGAAAGAAGCAGAGAATTGGGCGGAACAGATGAATGTGATCACCCTGAAGCACGACACGGAAGGCATGAAGAGTTCCTCCTTCGACGCGGAGCTTCTTCAGTGGCTTTCAGAACAGACCGAGGGCAATTACATGGCCTCTCCGCTGTCCTTCCGCTATGCGCTTGGTCTTCTTATTTCCGGCGCGGAAGGTGAGACCCGTGCGGAACTTCTCCGCGCACTCGGTGTCAAAGACGCGCAGGAGTGGACCGACTTCTGCCTCAGATTCAATGGCTTCGTACAGGAGTTTTCGGAGAATTACCAGCTGGAACTCAAACAGCACCGCGAAAATGTTTCCCGCGGATGGATCCCGGACGACGGTTCGGAGCCTTTCTGGGCGCTCAGAGTCGCGAACTCGGTATGGCGCAACGAAAAGCTGCCCGAGAAGTTTACGGAAAAGTACGCGGAATACGTCAGCAAGAACTACGCCGCGGAATACCGAAGCTTTCTTCCTGAAAATGTGGCCGAAAAAGTAAACGAATGGGCGAGCATCAAGACCGAAAAGATGATCGAAAAACTGCTTCCGGACGGATACAATGCGGACGGACTTGCGGTCATTCTCATGAATGCGCTGTATTTCAAAGACAACTGGCTCCACAAATTCCATCGGGAAGGAACTGAAGAAGGCGATTTCCACAAGGCCGACGGAACGGTCGTCACCAAGGAATTCATGCACCAGATGAATCATTTTTCCTATTATAAAGATGATGCGACGGAGCTCGTGGTGCTCCCGATGAAGGGCGGCGTCAACATGGTCTTCGTGTTGGGCGACACCAAAGATCTCGCAGAGAAGATCAGCAAGGCAGACTACCGCCGTGTGGATGTCACGATCCCGAAAATGGATCTGGAGACCAGCTTCAGCCAAGGAGAATTCGCCGACTTTTTGAAGGCAAAGGGCGTAAGCCTTGCCTTTGATCCCGAGCATGCGGACTTCTCCGGCATGATCGGAAGCCGCGTCTGGCTCAGCGACATCATTCAGAAGACCCGCATCAAACTGGACGAGGAAGGCGTCGAAGCCGCAGCTGTCACCGCCCTTTTGATGATGGGTACGGGTTACGACCCGAACCAGCCGGTCGAATTCCGTGCGGACCGTCCATTCTCCTTCGCGATCTATACCGACCTGGACGGAGAAATGGCCACGATGTTTGCGGGCCGTATCGTCGAATGACGCGTCTTTCGGTGAATCCATGCATCTAATGAACAGAGGTAATGAAATGATGAAAAAGCTCCTGGCTTTTTTGATGGTTACGCTTCTTCTCGCTGCTTCCGCCTGCGGAAACGCATCTTCCAGACAGGAAGACGGCACGCCTTCCGGCACACACGCGACCGATCCGGTCCCCGTTGAAACCACGGCGCCCGAGAACCCCCTCCCAGTCGTGGATGAGAATGGCACCGTGATCGGCGAGCTGGATCGCCGTGGCGCATTTACCGCCGCGGACAAGGGTATCTTCTACAGCATCTGGGAGCCGCGCGAGAATCAGTTCTCCGCGCCTGCGGAATATCATTTCTTCCGCTATGAGGACCGCAAGGATCTCCTCCTCGGGACGCTCGCGGATCAGGGTTATGAGGCTTTCTACACCCGCACGGAACTGAATGGAATCGTTTACACATTGGCTGTTTCCGGAAACCCGATGGACCATGAGCCGGATACGCTTTGGCTTCTGGCTTTCGATCCGCTGAAGGAGACCATGTCCCGGTTTTCCGTTACGGAATACGGCTTCCCCTATGCCGCCCTCACGGCCGCCAACGGAAAGCTCTGGATCATGAATCATGAAACGGATACTGAGAAAGCAGACAAGATCTATGAGTTTGACCCGGAAAACGGAACGGTCAGGGAAGTCCTGAGTTATGACGGGGCAGCCGAAAAGCAGGGTTCATTGAGAAGCATCTATGCGGACGAGCGCACATTGTATGTGCTTCGGCTTCAGAACTCAGGAAACGGCAACGAGCTCTTTCTGGATTCCTACGATCTGGAATACCGGAAAATCACTGTGAAGAGTCTGAATGACAGTCTGATCCCCGCGGGGCTTACGGTTCACGGCATGACAGGCGAAACGGACGTGCGGAACGAATTTGGCATGATGGTAAGCGGCTTTGCCGTTCTGGACGGCCGTTACCTCTTCTACGAAAACTTTGCGATCCTGCGGGCTGTCGTGAACCTGGAGACCGGGGAAGCACTATTTTCAGGGGATGACATCTATTCCCTGTCTAAAGGCGGCGGAAAGCCGGCTGTGTACCGGCTCATTTTCTCCCGGGATGAGCTGGATCTTTCCGGAATCTTCACCCTCAATGACGGCAAACTGGAAGAGACCGTTCTGAATGTTTCGGGAGGTCCCTCTCTCATTCAGAGCATTTCGCGCTCCCCGTCGGGAAACTGGCTGATACGTCTTTCGGAGGATCGTTCCTCTGAAACACAAAACACGGTCCTCTTATTCTTCCACGGAGAGTGATCCGTGCGGTCTTAATATGCCTCGCGGATCGCGTCCAGGAGATCGCTGTATTCTTCGTATGCGGGAATTTCGGGATACTCTTTTCGCAGCGTTTCGGTGGTGCGGAAGAAGAAGCCCTTCCCGGCTTCAAGGATCATTCCGAGATCATTGTAGCTGTCGCCGAAGGCGATGACGTCGTAACCGATGGATTTCAGCGCTAGGACGGTCGAACGTTTCGTCTCTTTTGTGCGCATCGTAAAGCCCGTGATCTCCCCGTCCGGCGCCACTTCCAATGTGTTGCACATGAGAAGCGGATAACCCAGTTTCGCGATGAGCGGGGCCGCAAACTGTTCAAAGGTGTCGCTTAAGATAATGACCGGGCCGTCTTTTCGAAGTTCGTCCAGAAACGCCTTCGCGCCGGGGAGCGGATCGATCCTGGAGATCACTTCCTGGATTTCTTTGAGTCCCAGGCCGTGCGCTTTCAGGATCTGAAGCCGCCAGCGCATCAGTTTGTCATAATCCGGCTCGTCGCGGGTCGTACGCCGAAGCTCCGGGATCCCCGATTCTTCGGAAAATGCGATCCAGATCTCTGGGGTCACGACGCCTTCCATGTCCAGACAGACGATATTCATCCCTTCATCTCCTCTTTCACCACGGAAAACAGTTCTTCACGTTCCAGCACTTCCGTAAACCGGACGGGCTTATCCCTAAGGGCTGCCAGATTTTGGGGCACAACTGTCCGCGTCGCCTGGTGAAGCTCGTCCATCACTTTGAAATCATCTTCGTCTGCCGTCCTGCCCAAAGCCGCGAGCACCGTCCGCGGGAATTTATAGGGACTTGCCGTGGACAGTACGACCATCGCTTTCCCCGCTCCCGGAGAGCCCAGAGAGAAGTGCCGCTGTTCAACTGCCTTCTTCTGAACTTCCGTATCCCCCATGGCGGCTTCATAGGCTTCCGACACGGCGCGGTCTTCCGCGCTGATCTTCTCTGATACACACCAGGCCACTGCCGTGTGCGGGTCCAGAAGATAATGATGCTTTTTGAAAACTTTCCGGATGGTCTCTCCGGTCTCTTCCTCGCTTGCCGAGCCCGGCACGAACACCTCGCGGATCTTCGCGCGCATTTCCGAGGAAATGGCGTACACGCCTTTCTCTCTGAGTTCTTCCATCCAGCCCCGGACGAGCTTGGAAGCATTTTCGCCGGCTTCCATGAACAAAAGCCTCTCCAGATTTGAGGAGACGAGAATGTCCATCGAAGGCGAGCCGGTCTTGTAGAACGGGCGTCTCTTGTCATACACACCGCTCATGAGGAAATCTGTCAGCACATCGTTCCGGTTCGACGCGCAGATCAGCCGTCCGACCGGGAGCCCGAGCCTGCGGGCCAGATAGCCTGCGAGAATGTCGCCGAAATTGCCGGTCGGCACCATGAAATCCACCGGGTCGTTGATACGGATCGCGCCTTCTTTCAGAAGATCCGCATAAGCTTTGAAATAATAGACGATTTGCGGCACAAGCCGTCCGATGTTGATGGAATTTGCGGAGGAAAGCACCGTGCGTTCATTGCCCGAAGCCTCCGCCTTCATTTTCGAAAAGATCTCTTTGACGGCGGTCTGTGCATCGTCGAAGTTACCGCGGATCGCGGACACACGCACATTGTTCCCCTCCTGGGAGCTCATCTGCCGCTCCTGGACCGGACTCACGCCGCCGTAAGGATAGAACACATGGATACGGATGCCCGGCACGTCTTTGAAACCCTCGAGCGCAGCCTTTCCGGTGTCGCCGCTGGTTGCAGTGAGGATCAGTATTTCCGGCGCGGAGCCTTCTTCACGAATCTTCTTTTCGCGCGCTTCACAAAGCAGTACCGGCAGCGCAGACAGTGCAACGTCTTTAAATGCGCTGGTTGGTCCGTGGAAGAGTTCCAGCACCCACCGGTCGCCGACTTTTCGAAGCGGCGTCACCTCCGGATCAGAAAACTTCCCCTCATAGGCCCTTCGGACAATGCCTGGAATGTCCGGAAGATCATCAAAAAACCACGAGAAAACTGCTTCCGCCTGTCCCTGGAAGTCTTTGTCCATCAGCGCCTTCCAGTCGAAAGGCTTTTCAAAACTCAAAGGAAGATACAGCCCGCCGTCCGGCGCAATGCCGGCGAGTACAGCATCCGCACCGCAAGTTATCGTTGAAAGTCCTCTTGTGCTTTGGTATTCCATGCCGTCCCCCTCTCCAGGCTCATTCACCATGCTTTCTTTGTTTATAGGTCTTTTGCCGGGATATTTCAAGCAGAAAGGCTCCGCCGTATGATTCCGGCGAAGCCTTTCTGTCTTTGGGCCCGATCGTTCTTTACTTCTTGGTCTGCTTCTTAAACTCTTCCAGCGTGCGCTTTTCGAAGGATTTGATCGCCGCAGCCAATTCCTTTTCGTTCAAGACTGCGCGGAGCGGCATTTCAGCGATCCATTTCGTGTAGACATCGTCCACGGAAGTTGCGAAGTTTTCGTTGGCCCACTCCTGCAGGATCTCTTTGCAGTTGGAAAGTGTCGTTGCCGAACCCTTGGTTCCCGTAGCCTCATAAGACACACGGCTGAGTGCACGCATGAAGCTGTCCATCGAATCCTCGTCTTTAAACAAGGCACCGTAAAAGCCGCTGTTGCTTTTGATCGTATTCAGCATGCAGACCGTAATGGATCTCAGTTCTGCGTTGCTGCCGTAGATCTTGGTGAACAACATCAGGTCCTCAAAACAGATGTTTTCCACCATCTCGTCCTTATCAGAGAAACTCCGATAGAAGGTCATGCTGGAAACCCCTGCCAGATCCACAATGTTTTTGACTTTGATGGAGGAATACGGTTTCTCTTTCAGTAAAGTCTTGAATGCTTCTGCAATCCGGTTCTTCGTAGGCGAATCAAACATAATGGTCCCTTTCGCTTTCGATCTGGATGCCGGTGAGACAAAGTTGCATATTATGAAAGAGTATTATAAAGCGAAACCGTTTATTATTCAAGCATTTTCAAAAGTGTATCCTTATTTACAAACTGTAATCAAGAAAAATTTGCACTGTTTTACTGAAAGTATTTCATTTGGTTTCTTTCACTGCTGTTTCTACGGCAGTCAGGATCCCCTGGCGGATCTTCCCAAGTTCCATGGACGGTTTCTCAGGGTGTCCCTGCTCCGGGATATACGGCACGTGAATGAAGCCCGTCGGAACCACTCCTTTGTTGTGATGAAGCATTCCGTACAGAAGCGCATTACAGACATATCCGCCTGCGTCGTCAGACCGTTCGCAGGCAATCTCATGCGAACGGATCGCCTCGAGGATCTCCTCTATGGGCAAAGTGGCCTGAAGCGTTTCCGGCCCGTCTTCCGCGACCGGAATCCCTTTCGGCTCATAGCCTGCGTTGTCCGGGATCCTTGCATTCATCAGATTCCGCCCGGTTCCCTCCAGAGAGATCGCCCTCCGTCCGCCCGCCTGCCCCAGCATGATCACAGCCGCCGGCCGGTACGCATCGTACGCGGAAAATGCGATCTCCTGCGCCCGGATAAACTCCACGGGCAGCAGCACTTTCCGTACCGGAAGCTCGCCGATCTCTTCCGGAAACCGGTCAAGAATCAGCGCGGTCGGGTTCATTTTGTCACCGCCGAAAGCTTCAAAGGCGGTAAGAAGGATGGGGTGAGGCATTCCGTTCACGGCAGGCTCCCTTACCTCACATGCCTGCGGAATTCCTGGAAAAGCTCCCTGAGGAAGGAAAACGTTCTCCAGGTGGCGATGGCGTTCACGATCACGTCTACGGTCCACAGCACAATAAAGAAAATGCTGAGCGGGAGGGCGATCTTCGCAAGGGTCAGGCCGGTCTTGGCCTTGCCCGTAAGCGGACCGATCGCCTGCTCTCTTGCGCGGGCCTTCGACTGGGTGATGATTGCCAGGATCAGGCCGGGAAGGCCGCTGGTCGCGAGGGCGATCGAAACGATCCCCATCACAAAGACCGAGATCTCCGATGGGGTGCCCTCCGGCTCCGCGGGAGCAGCCTGATAAGGCTGGACTTCTGTCTCTTGGCGGGTCGCCTGATAGGGCTGGACTTCCGTCTCACGGTAAGCTGGCTGGGGCGTTGGCGCAAGATAGGGTGCCGGCGTCGGATAAGATGTCTGAGGCGCCGGCGGGTTCTCTCTTCCCTCGGTCAAGGGCTCTGCGGGTGCGACCATCTTGCCGCACTTCGGGCAGAATTTTGCGATATCGGGCAGTTCCATCCCGCAGTTTCTACATTGGATCATATGTTGCCTCCTGTGCAATGCGTCGTTTCATGATCGGATGACGTCATCATAAACGCAGACTGATATTCTTTCAAGCATCTTTATTCCTGAAGCGCCAGTCCTTCCGGTCCGAGAACATAGACCTTTTCGCAAACTTCACGGATGAATTTTCTGTCATGAGAGACGGCGATCATGGCTCCGCCGAAGCTACGCAGGATCCCGCGGATCTCAGGTGCGGAAAGCGGCGAGAGATTCCGGGTGGGCTCGTCCAGGATCAGGACGTCGGTCTCGGTCAGGCTGATTTTCAGAAGAAGGAGCTTGGCCTTCTGACCGCCGGAAAGTTCACGGATGGGGTGGAACATTTCCTCCGCCGTGTACTTCATGGAACCGAGGTAGGTGCGCACCTGAGTGATCTCGTCTTTGTGGCCGGAAGGCGCCAGATAGTCGACGGGTGTCTGGTCAAATGGCAGCGTATCCTCGTAATTCTGCGGCATGTAGAAGGCTTTCACGTCCGTTCTTTTGAGGAGCTCGTCCGCGATCTTTCGGATGAG
>DBVJ01000113.1:7159-16597 GCA_002308115.1 Lachnospiraceae bacterium UBA1267 | reverse complement strand
ACGCGAAGGAAAATGTTCCTGGCCAGGAGCCGGCCTGTTTCGCCGGGCGCCCGAAGTTCCGGTATGTTCAGTTCGATCACTGTTTTCCCGGAAGGCATGGCCTTCTGCCTCTCCAGTTTGATGGTGATCGGCGCCTCTTCCTCGGGGCGCTCCGTCATTTCCTCGTGCTCCCGTTCATAGCGGCGCTCCAGAGACTTCACGGCTTTCGTCTTCTTTTTGAGCAGCCGGCCGCTGTGCGGATCCTGACGGGACACATTTGCCTGATCCGCGAGGACCTTCTGCTCGATCCGCCGGAAGCGCTCCATGGCTTTGCGTTCCTCACGGCGCTCCGAGAGGGCTTCCTGCTCCTGCTTGACAAAGGCCGCGCGCCGCTCGTCCATGAAGGTCCTGAAGGGCACATTTGCAACCGTCCAGCGCGGCACGGATTTCCTCCGGAGCTGCTCCAGAAGCACCACACGGTTCGCCGTCCGCTCGATCAGTGTCTCGTCATGGGAAATGTACAAAACTCCGCCGGGGAAGTTTTGAATCAGCTTCTCCAGCCACTCCAGCGTCTCGATGTCTATGTCGTTGGACGGCTCGTCCAGCAGCAGATGGTCCGGCTCCCCGAGAAGGATCCTTGCCATCTGGACCTTTACGCGCTCCCCGCCCGAAAGCGAAGCCATCCGCTGCGGGGAACGGAACAATTCATTGTCGATCCGAAGCTCGGAAGCGATGCGTGAAAGCCTGGCCGGATCTTCGCACGTGCCCATGTACCCGGCGACGCTCTTCTCTTTCTCCGCTTCCGGAAGCTCCTGCGGAAGGTAGGCCAGGATTTCCCCCTGCACGTTTCTGATGCCGCGCGCTTCCGCATAGTCTTCGATCAGCGCCGGGTCATAGATCCATCTGAGAAGCGTCGACTTTCCGTTTCCCTCTTCTCCGACAAGCACGGCTTTGTCCCCGCGGTTCAGCACGAAGCTGAAATCCTCGAGGATCGTCCGTAGATCTTTTTTATGTGAAATGGTCAGATGATTGATCTGTAGCATAAAAAAACCACCTTTCTTCGCAGACTGTGAAAGGTCTGTCAAAGCAAGGCGGACTTCCTTTTTCGCAAGTCCTTCCCTCCGTTTCAGGAGGCTTCCCGGGATGCTTTAGCCGCCTGGACAGATCATCTTTCATTCAGTCTGAAACACCACGGGCCGCCTCACGTCCCGTGCCTCGCGCAAGGTCCGCCCTTCGACGTCCCTCTAAACGCGCTCTTTACATCCTGAAGAAGATTATCTGACCAACATTCGTCCGTCACCATCACAAGAGGACTTGTGCCTTTCTGCCTGGAATTATAATAGATGCCGCCCGCGCGGTCAAGCGGCGGGAGGCGCGGGCCTAATCAAACACGGGAGGCGCGGGCCTAATCAAACGGGAGGCGCGGGCCTATTCAAAGAAGAAGCGGCGGATCATATTTTCCAGATCTCTGGTTTGAAGAGGGTGCGCAAGTGTCTCCTCACTGATGATCAGACCAAGCCGCTGAAGAAGATCCGCAATGATCTTCTCGCTTTTTGATCGCACGACTTCGCCATTGTTGGTGATGAATTCGCCGCTTTTGGGATATGTGTTTGGATTTGCGGCTGCCCTCGCGCGATGTTCAGAAAGCCATTTTTCGGCATAATCGCGGAAAGGCATTACCAGCGGCGTGACCTGTTCTTTACGGAACACGTGCAGCTGTTCATAAACATGACTCTGTGCTTCCGGATCATAGTCGTTCAGGAAGCGTTTCAGTGTGGTTTGGATTTTTCTGGTCTCCCGAAGCAATTGCTTGTAATAATTCTTTTCGATCAGTTTTTGGATCAGCCCCGCTTTGTTCCTGCCAAGATATTTTCGATCTCCACGGCTGATCAGGTAGAACTTCGGCCGGCCATTTGCCACCGTCATTTCGACCCTGCCCTCAGGGCTCTTTTTCAAAAGCTGCTCCAGTCTGGACTCAAGCTTCTGATTCGCCTCAAACTCCTCCAGTGCCATATTGAGCATGTTCTTCATCAACATCACTCCTCCTTCATGATTCGTGGAGCAAGGATACACCATTCTCTCCTCTCGCACCAGAAACAAAACGCGCTGCTTTTTGTCGCGCAAATGCGGTAAGGCGCATCAGGACTGGGTTTGCAGCCTTTCAGATTTTTTGAGGTTTTTTTGCCCCGAAGCGATCCGTATGGCCCCCGCGCATGAGACATGTCAGAATTTGGAGCGTCTGTTGCCTTTTTGCCCGTTTTACGCTCTCGTCAAAATAGTGTTTAGAAAATGTCGGAGCGCTTTTCGTGTTTTCTTGTCGTTTACGCTCTGCCTGTTTTTAAACAATTGTCATTTGGAGAGCGTATTTAGTAGATATGGCCGTTTTACACTCTGTCCTTTTCGGGTGTTCGAGACTTCTTGAGATCGTATTTTGGAGAAATGTGCATAATACGCTCCCGCCTCACGAGAAGGACCGAGCGTATTTTGAAGGATTTGCCTGATTACGATCTCATTTTTCAGAAGCAGTCGAAAACAACGGAGCGTATTTCGATGTAAATGAGTGTTTACGCTCTCATTCTTCAATGGCCGATGAAAACAGTGGAGCGTAAAAGGGAAGAAAAGGATGAATACGCTCCCTCTGGAAGGTGAGGCGCTTCCCGGAAAGGAGAATTCATCTATGCCGCCCAGCTCATTGACGGGAGGGGGCAAATCAGAGTATAACGGCAGTAGAACAATCCAAAAAGGAGACTTCGAAATGCTTCGAACGGATCCGCGGTACGAAAAATACATCTGCATTCTGAAGGAAGAACTGCGTCCTGCGATGGGCTGTACCGAGCCGATCGCGATCGCCTATGCGGCGGCGAAGGCGCGGGAAGTGCTCGGCGCAATGCCTGACAGGCTCTTGGTCGAGGTCAGCGGCAATATCATCAAAAACGTCAAAAGTGTGGTGGTGCCTCACACGGGCGGTCTCAGAGGCATCCCTGCGGCTGCGGCCGCGGGTGTCGTTGCGGGCGATCCCGAGGCGGAACTTCAGGTGATCTCAAATGTGCCGGAGGAACGGGTGCCGGCGATCGCGGCGTATCTGGACAAAACCCCCATCGAAGTCCGTTACGTTCCGGAAGGGCACATTTTCGACATCAAGGTCACTGCATATCATGAAAATGAATCCGCGGCGGTGCGTATCGTGGATCATCACACCAACGTCGTTCTGATCCGGAAGAATGACCGGATCCTGCTCGAGAAAGCGGATGAAAGCTGTGATGACGGATTGACGGAACGGGATTGTCTCACGGTCGAAGGCATCGTGGATTTCGCGGACTCGGTGGATCTTTCGGATGTCAGAGAAGTGCTCACCCGGCAGATCCGCTACAATATGGCAATCGCGGAGGAGGGCCTCCGCGGCAACTACGGCGCAAATATCGGACGGACGATCCTTTACGGGCATGACGACTCGCTGAACCGGAAACTGAAAGCCTGTGCGGCCGCCGGTTCCGATGCCCGGATGAACGGCTGCGAACTGCCGGTCGTCATCGTTTCGGGAAGCGGCAACCAGGGCATTACCGCCTCCGTGCCGGTCATCGTCTATGCGCGGGAGCGGCTGCGGACGGAAGATGAGCTTCTCCGGGGTCTGTGCGTTTCCGATCTCATCACCATCCATCTGAAAACCGGCATCGGCACCCTCTCCGCCTATTGCGGAGCGGTCAGCGCAGGTGTCGGCGCCGCCGCCGGCATCGCTTATCTGGCAGGCGGACGTACGCAAATGATCGCGCATACGGTGGTCAATGCGGTGGCGATCGCCTCCGGCATCATCTGCGACGGCGCCAAGGCCAGCTGTGCAGCCAAGATCGCGTCGGCTGTGGACGCAGGCCTTCTGGGCCTCGCCATGTACGAGAACGGCAACCAGTTCTTCGGCGGCGAAGGCATCGTCAAGGAAGGGGTTGAAAAGACGATCGAAACCGTCGGCCGGCTCGCACGCTTCGGCATGCTGGAGACCGACAAGGAGATCATCCAGCTCATGACCGAAGACGAAAAATGACCGCGGCAACATAGAATAAGGCCCGCCTTCCGTGGAAGGCGGGCCTTTTCATTTCACGAGACGGTTACTCTTCCGTCTTTTTCTCAGCCTCTTCTTCAGGCTTTTCTTCGGCCTTTTCTTCAGCCGCTTCTTTCTCTTCAGTCTCTTCTTTGGCTTCTTGGTCCGCTGCTTTCTTCTTTAAAGCCTTAGACACGATCACGGCACAGGCCAGGAGAAGAAGGAGCGACGCGCCGGCAATGACAAAGGGGAGCCACTTATGGGAGCCGGATTCGTCCCCGCCTTCTTCCGTTCCATTATCCGGAGGGGTGGTCTCGCTCTCAACCTCATTGGAGATCGGCTGCGCGTAGAGTTCGGAAAGCGGTTTCACAGATTTCCAACGGTTAGCGGAGATGTCCGGCGAGTCGTACGATTCGCCGTCCAGAAGAACGTAAAGCGTCACGTTCTGGCAGCCATCAAGTGAGAACACGGAATTCGATGCTTCATACTTGCCGTCGAAATAATCGCCGCCCGCCACCTTCACGGTGCGTTCGTACAAGGTCACGTCACGGGCTTCGTCGCGGGCCATGATGCGCGCGGTCTTCTCGGTGTAGCCTTTGTTATAGAGACGATAGCTGATCCCTTCCTTGCCGAACTGGAAGGTATGTTTCATGTCTGCGCTCAAGTAGCCGGGATGGACGGCCACCGTGAAGCGGCTGTCAGGCGTCTGAACGTCTCTGGTACTGGCTTCAAGCGTGTATTCCTGGATCTTGCTGCCGGCATTTGAGGGGATCAGTACCTGCACCTCGACATCCGCAGTCTCCCACGGTTTGATTTTCTGGGTAATCACGCCGACGATCGAGCCGCCGCAGGTGATGATGCCGCTCTCCACATCGTAAAGGCCGGTATTGCGGATCCTTACGCGGATCTTGGCAGGCTTTCCGGGGACATTTTTCTCAACGTCGATGGCCTCGGCTTCTTCAATGACGACGTGCGCGTTCGCGCTGCGCGCGGCAATGTACAGGTCTGCGCGGGTGTCGGTGAAGCGATCGTCGTCCTGTCCCAGAAGGAACCTTTCGCCGTCGGTGGTCTGCGATCCGTCCAGCGCCACATTTGCTTTATAATTCTGCAAAGTATAAACGACGACCGGCTCGTTTTCATAGGTGTAAGCCGCGCTCAGGCTGCTCACATAAGCATATTCATTCAGTATCGAAAGGTCGGCCTTGAACCAGTTCGTGCCGCCGTCCCGGCTCACATAGGCAAATGCGGAACCCTGAGCGTCTTTGACAGTCGTGCTGGCGACCATGACGGTCGAACCGCCTGCGCGGCCGAAGATCTCATAGTTTTCGTCCGGGATGTTGATGGTGGAAGGCGTCAGATAGCTCTCCGTGAGGTTCGGGGAAAGCTTCTTGATCCGGCCGTTCTCGAACCAGGTGAAATAGGCGCTCTGATAGCCCGCGCCGAGGAATTTGCCGGAGGAGGCGTTGTCTCTGCTCCAGATCATTTTCCCGCCCCGGTAAAGGGCTGTCTTCCTGAAGCCGTTCTCTTTCCAGCTCACGGAGACCGCCGGCATGGTGTCGAAGAAACCGACGCCGATCTCGTCCATGGTGCCGTTGACTTCGCAGATCTTCTGAGAGGTCCAGGCGCCGGATCCGTTCGTGGTCGCCAGATAGACTTCATGCTTGCCTTCGAGGCCCGCGGGATCATTGATCGCGTTCGTGTAATAGGCGATGGCCGGCACGTTGTTGCTGTCTGCCGTGACGCGGGCGCCGGTCGCGTAAGTGCCTGTGCCTGCGTAGTTCGTGATCCTGGTGTTCGCGGTCCAGTTGGATCCGGTCACACAGGAGCCGAACCAGATGTCGGTCAGGTTGGAGATCTCCGAAAGCGTCGCGGCCGCCGGGACAGGCGCGGTGGCGTTCTCCCAGACCAGATAGGCAAAACTGTCCGGATTGCTGTAGAGATAGGGATTAAAGTCCGCCGTGCCGTCGTCGTTGACCGGCTTCGGCTCGCAGACAAATCCCGGTCCGATGTCGTAATAGCTGCTCAACAGGATGGAACGGTTGCCTTCTGCCCTGCTCTCATCGCTTCCGGTGAAGACAAGCGTCATCTCGGGAAGCGCCTTGCTGCCGCTCGAAACGATCTGCACCGGGCTGTCCGGGAAAACGTCTGTGGCCAGCAGGTGCGCAAAGTTCGGATTCTTCTCATACCCGTTGGAAACGACGCGCTGTTCCACAAATTCGCCGTGCCAGGTAAAGTTGCCGCCGGCTTTCAGAAGAACTGCAGGCTGGTTCGCGTAATTGTTTGAGAGGAGGAACTTATGCATTTCTTCCTCCGCAAGTTCCAGCGAAACATCCTTTTTCTTCTTATCATTTACAAAGTCCTTCTCACCGGCAATGATCTTGTAACAGGCGATGACTTTGCCGAAAAGCTTGGCCTTCAGGCCTAGTTCGCCGGCGAGGATCAGATGCTCGATGTCAGAATTCGGATACAGCCGCTCCTGGTAGGCAATGGAACCGGCGCCGTAAACACCGATAGAAGCCAGCGTACAGCCAATGCCGCCGTACAGTTCGATGCCGCCTTTTACACCGAGACGGATCTCGTCAGCCTTGAAATGATATTGGCTGTCCAGGGGATCAAAATTGAACGAGAAGTCGAACATGGCCTGGCCGCCGCCTGTCAGGGTGATCTCCCAGGTGAAGATGCCATACTGGCCTTGGATGTCAAAGCCTGTGCCGATGAACAGCTCCATGTGGCCCTTGATAGGCTCGATGGAGTTCATATTACCTTCAGCCCAGCCGGAGAACAGGAAGATGACGCCCATGTTCTTGCCGGAAATATCATCAAGATTGTGGGGATCGCCCTTGAAGATCTCCCTCAGGTTATTGCCAAGCTCCGCTTCCGGCATTTCCCCGTTGCCGGCCTTCATCCAGAAGTCCAGGTCGCTGGCGTTGAGGCCGAGGCCGACACGGACCGCGCCGTCCGTATAGGTTTTGATGGTGACAGGGATCAAGAAGGGCAGCACGTTCAGCTGCATGCCGGGCAGAAGGTCGCTCATATCCACCTTCAGACCGGCCTGGAACTCCGCGGAAAGCGTATCCGGAACGCGCTCGGCCATGAAGCCTTTGTTGATCCGGAGACCCAGTTCATAGGATGCCAGAAACGATCCATCGTCTCCGGAATACGCATCCAGATAAACCGGCCAGCCCACTTCAAATTCATCCGCATTGACCTGGAAACGATCGCCCACGTTCTGAATCAGCTGTTTCTTCTCTTTTCCGTTCCTCTGAGAAAGGCCGAAAGTCATATTCACATAACGTGTGTAATCCACTTCAAAATGGATCGGCGCGGCCATGCCGCCGTCGATCTCCATGACTTCCTTTCGGACGTCACAGGTTTCGTCCCGGAACGTTGCGCGCACATACTCGACGCCAAAGCCCAGTTTCTCGCCTCCGGCCTGCGCGCCGGGAGTTTCGGCATCAGCTGCGAGAACGGTCCCGCCGCCGGGAGCCGAACGTTCCGTCTGCCCAAGGTTTCTGGCCGACACCGGAAGCGCCGACGCAATCAGTATCAGGCACAAAATGAATGCGGTAATTTTCTGCTTCATGGGATCCTCCGCATTGAAAATATAGCCATCAGACTTTGTTATTTGAGTATGATACCCAGTTCTTCGCATTTACGCAAGTTCTCGGCGGTCCATTCTTCGCAGATTTCGATAAATGTTTTTCCGTAAACCTCTGTCATCCGCTTTCCGTTGAGGTTCATGTTCGAGAAAACGGTCTTCTCTCCGTAGTGATCCACCAGGTATTCGAAGATACAGGCAGCTTCGTAATAAGAGACTTCATTCATGATGGGCGCAGTAAGCTGTGCCTCGGTCAGGTATGTGGCGGCCTGGCTCACGGCCAGATACGGCGCGCCGACATTTTCCTTCATACGGTATGCCGCGGCCGTTCCATAATAAAAGCGCTTGAGATCCAGCTTCCCGTCTTCTGTGACGGCTCCGCGTTCCCGATAATAATCCAACGCCTCATCAGTCATTCCGTAGTTGACGTCCATCGCCATCCGGTTTTTACAGCGGATCTTTGAAATATAGTCCGCGAGCGCCTCTCTCCAGAAGTCTGTTTCCGGAACGACTCTTGCGCAATGGATGCTCAGATAATGTGTGTACTCGTGCAACAGAACAACGGCCGCATGATCCCAGTCGTGGAAAATATGAATATCCACCGTGTTGTCGTTATACAGGCCGCTGAATTCGGGTCTCCGTCCGTGCTCCGTGCGGCCGGAGAAGTCCGTATAGATCTTGATCACAGGGATCTCGACCCGAAGATACGCCTTGAGCTCGTCCCTGGCATCCTGAAAATCGGCTTCGAGATTCTCCAGAAGCCGGTTCATGCCGGCATAAAACTCCTCTTCTCCCAGAAGTTCGATGTCCTCCTGGGCAAGATACAGTTCGGCAGAGGGCGTCCGGACGACATAAGGGTACGTGACCGCATGCTCTCCGGTATTCTGCTCCTTTTTATAGGTACCTTTTCCGCTGCATCCTGAAAGGCCCGCGAGGGCGAGCGCCAGAATGAGCAGCAAGGCCAAAAGGCTTCTTGTGCGGTTCCTGACATGATATTTCTTTGAATGATTCCGGTGTTTCATAGAACCTCCTGATCCGGAAGCCGCTTCCGTCCGTTCCCTTTTTAGCACATTTCCTCTTCCGTCGGCGGATAGGGCTCCAGGAAGGCGTGAAAATGGCGCATGGGCAGGTTGTGACCCCAGACGATGCGCATGTTGGGAATACTGTTCCGGTCCTCGTAAAGGGCCTTCACGGCGGCGATGACGTAGTCCAGATGCTCCCGGGAGAGACGGCTTCTGTCCACGGCGAAACGGACTACATTTGCCACTTCCGCCTGCTGCTCCGGAGTCTTTAAATCGTACTCCATCGAATAGTCGCCCAGCTCGGAAACGCGGATTCCGTAGCGGCGGATGAGCTCCAGGGAGAAGCCCTCGCCCGCAAAAGACTCGTGACCGCGTTTGCCGTCGAAGAATTCGTCCATGTTGATGTAGACGGCGTGGCCGCCGGCAGGCAGGACGACGCCCTTGACACCCGCGTCATAGAAGCCTTCCGCAAGGTACTGCACCTGTTTGACGCGCTCGTCGAGATACTCGAAGTTCGTGCTCTCGTAAAGGCCGACGGCAAGCGCCATGATGTCGCGGCCGCTCATGCCGCCGTAGCTGTCGTTGCCGTAGCAGGAGATCTGCTTGACCTTTAAGAGCACGCCGACGTCGGTCTTGACCGACCCGTCCTCGTTGAAATCGGAGAAGTTCTTCCAGAAGAGCCCGCGGTCTCTGAAGGCAAGCATGCCGCCCATATTGGCGTGCCCGTCCTTCTTCGCGCTCATCGTGAAGCCGTCGCAGTAGGAGAACATTTCCGTGGTGATCTCCGCGATGGACTTGTCCGCGTA
>DBVJ01000113.1:515-6997 GCA_002308115.1 Lachnospiraceae bacterium UBA1267 | reverse complement strand
TTATCGAGATCCATGTTGCCCTTGAAGGGGTTCTTTTCGTAACGGCCGCCTTCGGGCACTTCATAGAGGAGTTCCTTGTTGTAGAGGTTGCGCGGGATCGAACCCATTTGCTTGATGTTGCCCTCGGTGGTGTCGAAGTGGCCATTCGAGGGGATCGTGAACACTTTGCCCGGGTGACGCTTCGCGAGAATGTTCCGGACGATCTCCATGAGCACGGACTCCGCTGCGCGCCCCTGCTGAATGATAAAGGTGTTGGGGCGCTCCATCTGTGCGGCGCCTCCGTTGAACAGTCCGCCTTCGTATTCCGGTAGGTAGACCTTCTCGATCATGGTCTCGACGTCGCGGCAGTCCGTTCTGACGAGGTCGATGATCTTTCGGAAGTTCTTCTCCCCTCCGCGCTCGAAAATATCGCGGAAGGTGTCCAGAAGCACGTAGTAGCCCATGTTGCGCCCATAGGCCTCATCGCCCAGAAACAGCACCGCCCATTGCTGGTTTGTCATGGCGGTCGTGCCCGAGTCCGACAGCATGTCGACGGTCAGAAGACCTGACGGGAAGGCGAATTCATTGTAATGCGTGGCCCTAAGGACACGCTCGCGCTGCTCGACGGTAACGTTCGGCAGATCGCGTACGGCGAATGAAAAGTGATGGGGCGTGGGTACGTTCAGCGGATAATTCTGTGACATTTCCTCTCCTGTTTTTGGTGTGCTGGCGGCCGCCTGGAGTGGTGCGTCGCGGCCTTTGGTGAATGGGTGGCTTTTATATCTCTTCCTGTGTCTCTTCTGAAAGCTCCTTCAAAAAAGACTCCAGAAAAGCATGTCTTTTCTCCGCAAGTTCCCGGGCGGCTTCCGTGTTCATCGTGTCTTTCAGCCTAAGCAGTTTGTCATGGAAGTGCTCTACGGATGCCCGAAGCGGCCTCCCGTGCTCTCCTCCGTAGGCAAATGTACGCGCGATCCCGACGGCGCCCATGGCGTCCAGGCGGTCCGCGTCCTGCACGATCTTCCCTTCCAGAGTATCAGGAACACGCCCGTGGTTTTGGCTGAAAGATACCGAATTGACGGCTTCGAGAATGCGCGCGATCCGCTCTTCAGGGACCTGATTGGCCCGGAGAAACCTAAGCGCGTTTGCATTTCCCTCGGTCTGAAAGAGTTTGTGGTCGTCGGCGTCGTGAAGAAGCGCGGCCAGCGCGACGATCTCACGGTCGCATTCCGGCTCCTTCCCGGCGATCCACAGCGCAGTACGATAGACGCGGAACGTATGTGCCGCGTCGTGGCCGCCCGCATTCCCCGCGAAAAGCTCCCGGATATATGCGGCTGCATTTTCAATCAGCTGCTCTGACATGATTTCTGTGGGTATGGTTCAGTCGTTTCTGTATTATAGCATAGATTTGGGTTTATGGGAAAGGGGCTCACGGTTTCTTTGTTTTCCCGAGGCCGAATCGATCTTTGATCATCCTCTCAAAAGCCAGAATGTCAATCAGCTGCGCCGAAGACTCAAAGCTGCAAAGGAAACGCCAGCCGAGGGGATAACCGCCTTTCTGATACTGATCGATCTTCCAGAGCACATTTTTCAGATAGTCCGGCTGGTCCATCAGGCCAAAATGCTCATAGATCACTTCCTCCCGTTCCCGAAGGTCCAGAATCGTGAAGTCCGGATAAAGTGTGCCGATACCCGGGATCACGCAGGGGCATTCATATCGATAGAAAAGGCCCATCCGATAAAGCTTGTCCGCTGTCATTTTTTCGCTTTTTGAGCGGACTCTCTCGCCTAGTTCTGTATAGATCTCCGGCGTATCCGGCGCAAAGGGCTTCCCTTCATACGGGAGAGTTTTCCAGGCCGCAGCATACTCCTCGTCAGGAAGCACATATGCCCTGATCAGCTTTCTCCTCGCATCGGAAAGCTTTTCATAAGGCGCCGCCAGTTTATGATACATGATAGCCGCGCTCCGCTCTCCGCCCATCGTCTGGATCCGGATCAATTCTTTCCGGACCTTTCTTGCTGCTTTCAGAAAATCTCTTGCATAAGCCGCCTGTGCCATCGACCGCGCAAGATTCTCCTGAGATTTTGGCAGGTAATGCAAGCCGCTCTGCCCTCTTTTGATGTACCATTCCGTCTTTGTGCGACGTTTCGCCACCATCAGGAAGCCTCCCGGGTCGTCTGCGACCGCCTTCTCTGCCAGTCTGACCCAGCGATCAATCATTGCCAGCTGTTCCTCAATCGGTTTTGTCATACGATTCCCCCTTTTCGTCTTGATCTCTTTTTCTTCTTCCAATAAAAAACATCGCTTCCATCATTCGCTTGTACTGATTCACGCATTTCCGCCTTGGAAAATGTGCTTCAATCCAATCTTTTTAGTGCTCCTCCTATTCATATTGGACTGAATTCCTGACTTTTGCTCAAGAAGCAGGGTTTCAGTCCAATACAAGAAGACCATCCCCTTTTGAGATTGGATTGAAAGCTCGATCAGCGCCTGAAAGACAGGTTTTCGGTACAAGCTAATTGGCCCTTCATCCATTTCTATTGGACTGCAGGGCCGTTTCAAACTTGAAAATGCGTGTATCGGTACAATCAAAATGCACTCTCGGCTTTCTGTATTGGACGCATTGTATCTTCTTGATTGTTTATGTCCTTCTTTTTGTCCACTTTTCCCCCGGACGCAAAGATCGCAGATCCTTTCGGACCTGCGATCTTTCATTTTTCTTATAAATGAGTGGCTGAATCGGCTCATATAGAGGAGATTAATCCTCCTTGTCATTGCGGTCAAGGTTTTTTCTTCACAATCTTCTTCAAGGCTGCTTCGGCGTCGGAGGCTTTTTCGTCGATGATGAGGGCGGCATAGGGGCCGGCGGTCACGATGCGGGCCGCGCGGAGAAGCTTCATCTGCTCCACGCCGTAGTTCTCGAAGAGGCCGATCTGTGAGTCCAGTCTTTTCTGCATGGCGGCGGCGACAGTCTGGGCGCCCCGGTCGGAGGCGCATTTCACCACGCAGAGTTCTGCGGCGTCCATGTTGGACACCGGCAGACGAAGGGCAATCTCTTCGACGTCTTCCTCGGCGATGCCGTAGTATTTCCTGAGTTCCCAGGCTTCGGCCTCGCGGCACTGATCCGCATTGGCCATCGCGCTGAAGGCCGCTTCCGCAAGCTCTCCCGCGTGAAGATTCCGGTTCACCTGATTCCCAAGCACCAGGACCATCGTGAGGAGCAGGGCCGCGCCGATGGCAAATTCCAGAGCCGCCAAAAGGATCCCCGCTTTGATCGGCGGTCTCTTCCGCGTACTCTTTTCGGGTGAGACGCTTTCATTCTTCATCTCGGCACTCCCTCCCATCCTTTGATGCAGATCGTCGCATAACGCAGGAACAGCTGGTAGAACGATTTTGTAAAATGAATTCCGTCCGAGAGGTACAGATGCTGATACACGAGCCAGTGCAGGTCGATGTAGGTCACGCCGGCAGTCGGGCACCAGGTCTTTAAGGGGCCGTCAAATTCCGGAGAGCGCGCAAGATCCGGGCGCACCGCGCCAAGCGCCTTGGAGGGCGGCAGCAGCGAACAGATGAAAATGTTCACGCCGGGAAGCTTCTCCCGGATATACGTGACCCAGTCCGCGTATCGCTGAATGAAGGTGTCGGGCTCCTCCGCATCGCAGTCGTTCAGGCCCTTCAGGAAGACCACGTTTTTCGGATAAGTCGCAAGAGCGCGGTCCAGCGTGGGGCCGATCTCCCGGAGAATGACGCCTCGCTTATAGAACACCTCGCTCTCAGGCAGCACCCCGTCCGTAATGAGCGCCTGGGTAATGGAATCTCCCACGAAGACCGTGTCGGACAGGCGGTTTGCAAACCAAGCCAGTTCCTCCGCGCTCAGCATGCGGACATTGTTGGACTCCGCTTCCTGACGCCAGCGCTCCAGGGTGAGTTCCTCTTCCGAGGGGCCGGCGGTTGTCGGCGGCTCGGTCTCCGGAGGCGCTGTGGGCGGAAGGTCAGACGGCGGGACAGGCTCGGTCTCCGGCGGCATCGTAGGAGGTTCCGTAGGCGGCACGGTCGTCTCACGTTCCGCGGCTCTTCTGGACTGCTCCGCCATGACATCCCGGGGATCTCTCCCCGCGAGGCTCTCGAGATATGAGATCCCTTCCTGAAGATCCGGGCTTATCGTCTCTTCGCGATGGCTGCAGGCCGAAAGAAGGAACGCCATCGTAAGAAGCGCCACGCATAGCATTATGATTGTTTTCCGGGTTCGTTTACACATCATAAAACTCTTCAGTTCTTTCCCCTGACAAAACCTGTGACTAAATGCTCTCTCTCCAAGACCGGCCTATCCAGGCTCTGGTCCATTACCGCTCTCTCCGGAACCGGCCTCCCATGCTCCGGTCCGTTACTGCTCTCTCTCCGGAACGAGCCTTTCGAGGCTCTGGTCCGTCAGGAATGTGGCGCGTGAATATAAGACCAGCACGTCCGCGCCCTGCATGGACAGAAGGAGCAGTTTCGGATCGCCGTCAAAATAGCGCGGGTCAACGACGGTGATCTCACTGTAATTCTCCAGAAGCATCGGCAGCAGGCAGTTGAAGTAAGAGTCCTTGAGGACCAGAAGCTTCCCTTTGCCGCTTTCGCCGGTCGTTACCGTAAACCGGCCGTAGTTGCCGCCCATGAAGACCGTATAAGGGTCTGACGAGCGAAGGCCTTCCATGGAATAGACCGAGGTGCGGACGCCTTCTTCGCCATCCACACGCACGATCACCGGTTCTTCCTCACGGCCCTGCGGCATGGCCACATAAATCTCATCCTTCACGCCGTGGACACCGGAAACCGAGGCAAGCGTGCCCTGGAAATCTGAACAGACTTTGAGAAGTCTGTAGGATCCGGCCTGCTCTCCCATGGCCCCGAGAATCACCGGAAGCGATATCCGTGCGCCTTCCATGGTCCAGTGGTGATCGGTATGATAATAAAGTTCCTTTGCCCGGTCTTTCCCGTCCTGCGCACCGCTTTCCGCTGCGCTTCTCAGCGCCTCTGTCACGTCTGCGGCACGGACGCCCGGCCCCAGATGCTCGGACAACAGCGCCTCCCAAGAGGCTCTGCTCCTCTCCGCAAGCTTTTTGCCGTCCGAGGCCCATGGGAGCTTCTCGTAAAGGATCTCCGCGGCCTCCGGGATCACGGCCAGTGTCACGTCATAGCCCCAGTCCGCTGCGAGCCGGTTCACACCCAAAAGCGCAGAAGGCGCTTCGCCGCCGGCCCAGATCTCGGGATCTTCGATGAGCCAGCCGTCCTTTCCGATCCAGACGCCCGAAGAAAGCACATTTCCCGTGCCCCGTGAAACCGCCGCGTCCAGGGCGACAAGGGCGTCCCGGCCCATGATCTGGTCCTTCGCGTATTCTTCAAAGTCCGCCTCGAAACGGCCGTCCAGGAGCCTTGCGATCGTGATCCTGGGGAAGCCGGCCAGCGCGCGGCGTTCGCTCACGCTCATGCTGCGCTTCGGGAAAAATGCATTGACCACCGACGCCAGTACCCAAAGGAGCATGAAGACCATGGCGAGGAGGAAGCCCCGCCGGATCTTTTTCCTTTTGTCCGCTGAAAGACGGTCCATTTCCGCTCCTTAGAATCTGAAATACAGGAAGGGATTGTAGCTGTCACGGATGAGCGCCGCAAGGCACAAAACGAACAGCACGATCTCAATGATAAATGTGATCACTTTCGATTTCTGATAGACCACGTTCCGAAGCCTGCTCACCCAAGGGACGATGCCCGCCGCGCCGATGGCCATGATCACGCCGTAGCTGGTGAGAAGCGTGCGGACCGTCGCGCCGCCGGCGCCCCGCGGGAATCCAATCATCGAGAGAAGATATCTTCCAAGCTCGCCCATGTCGGTGATCGCGAAGATCATCCAGCCCAGAAGCACGATGAACATGGTGTAGAACAGGCCCAGCACACGATGCTTCTCGAGCCATTTTCCGATGAGATATTTCTCCACGATGAGCCATGCGCCGTAGTACAGGCCCCAGATGATGAAATTCCAGCCGGCGCCGTGCCAGATGCCGGTCAAGAGCCAGACGACGAGCAGGTTTCGGATGTGCTTTGCCACACTCACACGGTTGCCGCCCAGGGGAATGTACACATATTCCCTGAACCAGCTCCCGAGGGTCATGTGCCAGCGCCGCCAGAATTCCGTCACGCTCCGCGACGTGTAGGGCGCGTCAAAGTTCTTCGGGAAGCGGAAGCCAAACATACGGCCGATGCCGATCGCCATGTCCGAATAGCCCGAGAAATCATAATAGATCTGAAGCGCAAATGCGATCGCGCCGAGCCAGGCGGTCACAATGCCGCCGCCCGCACGGCACAGCTCGAACATTTCCCCCATCGCGTTCGCGATCAGCACCTTCTTCGCGAGCCCCCAGATGAAAAGCCAGAGGCCGTCCGAGAACATCCTCTTCTTAAGGGGATGGTCGTCTAACTGCTCTTCGATGACCTTGTACTGCACGATCGGGCCGGCGATGAGCTGCGG
>DBVJ01000113.1:206-391 GCA_002308115.1 Lachnospiraceae bacterium UBA1267 | reverse complement strand
GCGATCACGGGCGCATTTTTCGGGGAAAACACCGAGAACAGAAAGCCCGCGTACTTGAAGAAGAACAGGAATCCCAGGTTCGCGGCAACGGCCAGCGCCAGATGAAGTTTCAGCGCGCCGGCCTTCATGCCCTCCTCGCGTGCTCGGCCGATCCATCGTCCGAAGAGATAGTTCATCCCGATGGA
>DBVJ01000113.1:0-187 GCA_002308115.1 Lachnospiraceae bacterium UBA1267 | reverse complement strand
AGAACACCAGGCTGGCCGCCACAAGCACCGCATTTTTCGCGCGCGCGGGCACGAACCGGTACACGATCCATACCAGCGGGAAAAAGTATAGGAGAAATGTGATGCTCGAGAATACCATTGATCTACATTACTTCCCCAGCACTCTCATGATCAGATGCCGTCCGACCTTCATGGCGCCCTTCGGGCA
>DBVJ01000146.1:358-2555 GCA_002308115.1 Lachnospiraceae bacterium UBA1267 | reverse complement strand
TCCTGGTCCGGCGTTCCATTTTTCAGGGCGTCTTCGTCAAAGACGGTCAGGTCGGCGTAGTAGCCTTCTTTGAGGTAGCCGCGCTCGGGGAGCATGAAGCGGTCGGCGACGGCGCCGGTCATCTTGCGGACCGTGTTGGGCAGGGTGTCGCCCGCGCCGGTGAGCGCGTCCTGAAGGAACTTGGGGAAGCAGTCGTAGATCGCGGGGTTCTGTACGCCGTAATCTTCCACCCAGGCGTCCGTCATATAGAGCACGTGCGGATGATGCTCGAGGTCGTGGATGATCTCAGTCGTGGAATAGGGGCCCATGTTCACGCGGCCTTTGAAATTGCTCTTCTCGCAAAGCATCAGATAGGCTTTCAGATCCGAGAGGCCTTCTTCCTTCGCGATCTGGTGGACATTTTTCCCTTCGTACTTTTCATAGCCGGGGCCCATGTAGGCGATCTGGATGTCCTTGAAGCCGAAGCCGAGCATCTTGCTGGCGGCGTGGACCATCACGGAGAGTTTCACTTTCGTCAGCAGGCTGTTGCGCTGCTTGTCGTTCATGCCCTGGTACCATGCGGGCAGGATCACAGAGATCACGGAGGTTCCGAGCGTCTCATTGTAAATGTCAAACATGAGATCCACGCCTTCTTCGCGGAGTTTGGCAAAGATCTTCAGGAGTTCGTCTTTGTCCCTGAAGCTCTGCGTGCCGATGAAGATCGCATGAGAATACTGGAGCTTGAGCGGCGTTCCTTTGGCCACTTCAACCAGTTCGTCCATCGCTCTCAGGAGATGTGAACGGCCCAGAAGCTCGGGGTAGGCCATGGAGACCTTTCCTTCCGCGCGCGGATGCACCGTCAGCGGTTTGTTGTATTTCACACACAGCGCCGCCACCTTCTTCAGTTCCTCAACGTCCGCGTAAAGGCCGGGCTGGTACATGAGACCCAGCGAGAGTCCGCACGCGCCCTCCTGAAGCGCCTGCTCCAGGATCCCCAGCATGTGCTTTTCTTCTTCCGGGGTCAGCGGCCGGTTCTCATTGCCGCCCGCCGCGGCACGCGCGGAACAATGTCCGGCCAACACGGCCATATTGCAAGGCATGTTTCTGTCCGTTGCCGCAAAATACTCCGACGCGGTGCCGTATTTGCCCGTCGTGCCCCTGAAACCGAAGATCCCGCCGCCCAGCTTGTCCGCGTTTGGATTGCCTTTTTCAAAGCCGATGGCCGAAATGCCGCAGTTTCCGGTGACAAATGTCGTGATGCCTTGCTGAAGGAATGGCCGGAAGTACGGGAACGGATCTTCCTTGATCGCAAACCAGTCGTTGTGAGAATGCGCATCGATAAAGCCCGAGGAAATGGATTTTCCGGAGAGATCCATCACGCAGTCCGCCTGTTCTTCGATGCGTTCCGCGATCTTCACGATCCGGTCGTCCTCCACCAGAATGTCCGCCTGGAACGGCTCGGCGCCCGTGCCGTCATAGATTTTCGCATTTTTCAGTAATTGCTTCATGAGACCTCTCCTTTCCTGGTCTTTCGTACTCTCATTCCTCCGCGCGCCTGACAATATCCGCAAACTCGGCTTTCGCCGCGCGCCGGAGGTCCTCCGGCGCCAGTTCGATCTGCATACCGAGCCGGCCGCCGCTCACGATCACCGCGGGCAGGGCCTGGGCAGAGCGGTCGATGCGCGTCACATACTGTTTCTTCATGCCCACGGCCGTGCAGCCGCCGCGGATGTAGCCCGTCACCGCATTGATGTCCTTCACGTGGATCATTTCCACCGACTTCTCGCCGACGGAACGCGCCGCCTTCTTCAGGTCCAGCTCCTCCGCGATCGGGATGACAAATACATAATACGCCCGGCTGTGCCCCTCGGCGACCAGGGTTTTGTACACCTTTTCGTACGGCAATTTGAGCATGTCTGCGATCTGGATCGCGTCCACAAATTCGTCGCACTCATAGGTGTACGAGGAAAATGGAATCTTCATGGATTCCAGGATACGCATGGCGTTGGTCTTAGGTGCTTGTTTCATTGATCCTCTTCTCCAGCTCATTCAGCGTCCGGAAAAACCTCTCCGTCGCGATCATCGGTCCAAAGCAAAGGCAGCCCGCCATGTTCCACCAGAACATGTGACGCCAGGACGTGTGCGGCCCCTCGATGCCCATCGCGACTGCCTTTTCCTTAAGCTCCTCCGCGATCCGCGCCATCCAGACCAGCGTGTA
>DBVJ01000146.1:0-190 GCA_002308115.1 Lachnospiraceae bacterium UBA1267 | reverse complement strand
GCCATCTTCTTCCATGCCTCAGGCTGATACCCGACCGCTGCCTTCTTCCCGTTCCTGACGATCGGCTGGCGGAGAAGCTGCTGGTTCTCCAGCACCTTCTCGAAGCGGTCCTCGGGGACGAGATGGGCGAGAAGCGCCAGCAGGTCCTTGTCCTTGCAGTCCGGGTCGGTCACGGCATCGAGGCCGCCGG
>DBVJ01000013.1:301-4964 GCA_002308115.1 Lachnospiraceae bacterium UBA1267 | reverse complement strand
ATCTCCGTCAGGGATTCCTTGGCCTCGTCCTCGCCTGCCACGTCCTTGAAAGTGATGCCGGTATTCTTCTCGGAATGCTTCTTGGCAGTGGATTTTCCGACGCCCATGATGCCGCCCGAGCCGCCCATTTTCCTCATGAGGAAAATGAACAGGAGCACCATGATGAGCGTGGGCACGATATAGATCAGAAGATACGACAGAATGTTCGAACTGGCCGAGGCGGAGAAGGTCACGCCCTTCTCTTTCAGAAGCGGAACGATGTCCTCGTCCGGAATGTACTGGGTCAGATAAGTCCGGTTGTCGTTCCGAAGCTTGATCTTCCACTGACTGCCGTCCTGAAGGACCACTTTCTCGACGCGGTCTTCCTGCAGGTACTTCAGAAATTCATTGTAGGTGATCTCTTCCGAGAAGAAACTTCCTACATTGGAGAACATTCTGGAAGCAATAAAGATCAGAAGCGCGCCCCCGAGGAGGATCGCAATGACCATGGGCCACGGGCTCTTTCCGTTATTGTTGCCGCCGCTGCCGCTGTTCCGGTCGTCCTGGTTGTAGTTGTAATCGTTGTCAGCCATCTTCATGTTCCTCCATGGCGTCCAATGTGTTCCTTAGTAGCACTTCGGCGTGCCGGTACCGTTCTTCCAGATATTTCGGAAGCTTGCCGGTCCGGGTGCGCGTCTCATCCAGATTATGCAGGATGTCCGCGTATTTCACACGGAGCGCGATCTCATTTTTCGAGTTGACGATCCGGTACAGATAGACCATGTAAGGCTCATCTTCCCGCCTCGTCAGGATCTCGATGGTTTCGACAAGCCGTCCGGGGATCCCCTTTCTCTTGAGAAGTTCCGCGGAGACAGGCGTGTCTTCCAGAATGTCGTGAAGGATCGCGACCACAGTGCTGTCTTCGTCCTTCATACTCTCCGCCACGTGCATCGGATGGAAAATGTAAGGTGTTTTCCCCCGGTCCACCTGGCCGTAGTGTGCGTCATAGGCGATCTGCATCGCCGTCTTCGTCAGATCCGTGTAGATCAACTGAGGCTCCTTTTGAGATCTTTAGATGCACTGTTTCTTTCAAAGCGGCGGATCAGTCTTCGATGAAGGTCACTTTCTCCCGAAGCTCGTCCAGCGCGCGCTCCAGCATGACGTAACGGGCGATATAGCCTCTGCCGAACTTCTCGATCGACTCCGTGTTGTCGTCTTCCTGGGTCGCTTCCTTGTATTCGCTCTCTTCGACCTTCCAGCCTGCTCTCTCGTAATAGGTCTGGAAAATGAGTTCTCTCATGCCCTCTTCTTTGAACACTTCTTTGACCTGCTCGTCGGTGTATCCATAGTACTGTTTGAGAAGGTCCGTGAAGTTGATGCCGTACTGCTCCTGATAGGTGCAGTTGTCCGCGTTCTCCACATAGAGAAGCACATTCTGAGGGATCTCCACATCGAACTTCATGCCGCTCACCGCGGAATAGACTTCGGTGTCGACATAATAATCGTAGTAATACTCGAAGAACAGTTTGCGAAGATCCTGCGCGTTCATGCCCGATTCCGCGCCCGGGAAGTCTTTCATGTCATCCCAGTGATCTTTCACGAAGTCATCGTCGAATTCCGGGTAACCGTCGATGATGTAATGGATCGTGATCGTGAAGACTGCAGGCTTTCCGGAATAGGCAGGATTCGGCTGATAAGGATCCGGGAAGTTCACATTGATGTCGAAGGTCTCGCCGGGCTTGTGGCCGATCAGCTGATCGAGGAAACCGTCGATGTACTGCGTCACGCCGATGGTGACTTCCGTTCCGTCGGTCGTGCCGCCCTCAAACGCCACGCCGTCCATCTTGCCGACGTAGCCGATGTACAGCGTGTCTCCGTCTTTGACCGCGCGGTCCTTGACCTGTTTCGGATACTTCTGCGTGAGGTTTCCGAGAACCGTTTCAACCGCCTTGTTGGCGTCCTCGCGGATGGTGCTGGCCTTGACTTCCACCGTGGAAAAATCGAGTTCGGGGAGGATATCCATCGCAACGACACCCTCGATGAATCCGTATTCATCCAGATACTTGCTGTAATCCAGTTTGACTTCGACCGGGGCCGTGGTGCTTTCGTCCGGAACAGTCGTTTCCGAAGATGGCGCCTTGGTGGTCTCCTCCGGCTCCTTGGTCGTCTCCTCAGTGCCGGTCGGGGCTTCGGTCGTTTCTCCTCCTTTGCAGCCTGCGAGCGAAGCCGCAGAGACTAAAAGGATCAGGAAGAACGCAATGATTCTTTTCATGGATATCAACCTCTCATTTCAATGACCGGACCGCCCTTGCCGTTGACATAATCTCCGGTAATGGTCACGCGTCCGATGTTCTCGTCCTTCGGGATCTCGAACATGATGTCCATCATGAAGCTTTCAATGATGGAACGGAGTCCGCGGGCGCCGGTGTCTTTCTTTAACGCTTTCTTCGCGATGGCTTCATAGGCGTCTTCCGTAAACTGAAGATCCACTTCATCCATCTGAAGGAGCTTCTGGTACTGTTTGATGATCGCGTTTTTCGGTTCCTTCAGAACGCGGATCAGCATGTCTTCCGTCATGGGCGACAGGGTGAACACCACAGGCATACGGCCGATGAATTCAGGGATCATGCCGAACTTCCGGAGGTCTTCGGTCTCCACGTATTTCAGGATATCCTTTTCGTGTTCGTATTTGTCCTTGAGGTCCGCACCGAAGCCCATGGAAGACTTCTCGTTCAGACGCTCCTTGATAATGTCTTCGAGATCCGGGAAGGCGCCGCCGCAGATGAACAGGATGTTCTTCGTGTTCACATTTTCCAGCGGGACCATGGCATTCTTTGAGTTCGCGCCGACGGGCACTTCGATCTCCGCGCCTTCCAGGAGCTTTAAGAGCCCCTGCTGCACGGATTCGCCGGACACGTCACGCTGGGTGGCGTTCCGCTTTCTGGCCAGCTTGTCGATCTCGTCGATGTAGATGATGCCGGTCTCGCACTTCTTGACGTCGTTTCCGGCCGCGGCCAGAAGCTTCGTCACGACAGATTCGATGTCGTCGCCGATGTAGCCCGCTTCCGTAAGCGCCGTCGCGTCCGCGATGGCCAGCGGCACGTCCAGAAGGCGTGCCAGCGTCTGTACGAGGAAGGTCTTGCCGGAACCGGTCGGACCGATCATCAGCATGTTCGACTTCTCGATCTCAATGTCCTTGTCTTCGTTTGCCAGACGCTTGTAATGATTGTAGATCGCGACGGAGATGGCTTTTTTGGCCTTCTCCTGCCCGACGACGTAATCCGAGAGCATCTCGTAGATCTTGTTGGGCTTCGGGATCTTCTTGATATCGATCTTCTGCGGCTCGCTCTTCTTCTTGACGCTCTTGGTATTCGTGCGCCGGCCGATCATCTGCTGGATGTCTTCCGGCGAGAGCACCATGGAAAAGCCGAAGGGAGAAGAATTCTGTTCGGCTTCAGGCGTTTCTTCATCGCCTTCAACCACTTCGCCTTCGAGTTTTTCAGGATCTTCCGCTTTCTGGACTTCCTGCTTCTCGGGCCGTCTTACGGGCGCGCCGCTCATGCGTAGCAGTTCCGCCTGGACTTCCGGCGGAAGCGCGCCGGTCATTTTCACCGCCTGATCGATGCTCTTCTGCAGGCAGTCATGGCACATGCAGATGCCGCCGGGCATGTCGACCATCGGCCCTGCCTTGCTTTCCGAGCGCCTGCACATGTAACAGACTTTCGTAAATTCGTTGTTGTCTCTGTCTTCAGCCATTGTTTTCCTTTACTGAACGGACTGGTATTCCGCGTGTCACACGCCGGGGTCACTCCGAAAGGAGTTTCTCCACGCTCGCGAGACGAACGACCACCGTGAAAATACGGATGGCTTCGCGGACTTCTTCGAGGGTCGCAAAGCTCGGCGCGATGCGGATGTTCCGGTCCTCCGGGTCTTTGTGATAGGGATAGGTCGCGCCTGCGCCGGTCATTGTCACGCCGGCATCTTTCATCATGGCGACGACGGTCTTCGCGCAGCCTTCCATCGTGTTGAAGGAAATGAAGTATCCTCCGTCGGGTTTCGACCAGTCGGCGATGCCGAGGCCTCCGAGTTCTTCCGAAAGGATCTCTTCCACTGCGTCAAACTTCGGTTTCATGATGGCCGCATGCTTCTTCATGTGCGCCAGAATGGCCTCACGATCCGGGAAATAGCGGGCATGCATGAGCTGCATGATCTTGTTGTGGCCGATCGTCTGATACTTCATGTTCCCGGCGATGTCTTCGAGGTTTGCCTTGCTGGAGGCCAGTCCGGAGACCGAAGAACCCGGGAAGGTGATCTTCGAGAAGGAGCCGAACACATAGACGATGTCCGGATTGCCGGCCTTCTCGGCTTCGTCGAGAATGTTCAGGATCTGCCGCTGTTTTTCAAAGTCCAGATGATGGACGTTGTAGGCATTGTCCCAGAAAATGCGGAAGTCCGGGGCGGCGGGTTTCAGATTGGCAAAGCGTCTGACGACCTCATCGGAATAGACCGTACCGGCGGGGTTTCCGTACTTCGGAACGCACCAGATGCCCTTGACGGCGGGATCTTCGGAAACATATTTTTCCACGAGATCCATGTCCGGGCCGTCTTCCTTCAGGGGGATGTTCAGCATGGTCACGCCGAAAGCTTCCGTCACGGCAAAGTGGCGGTCATAGCCCGGCACCGG
>DBVJ01000013.1:0-155 GCA_002308115.1 Lachnospiraceae bacterium UBA1267 | reverse complement strand
GTGAGGCAGCCGTAGTTTCTCGTATCGAATCCGTCCTCGCTGATCATGTCCGAGGAGGAATCCAGCACGTTCAGAAGATCCATGGAGAGCGCGAGCTGCTCTTTCGAGGGTTTTCCTCTGGAAATGTCCAGCTTAAGGCCAAGTTCTCTCGTTTT
>DBVJ01000112.1 GCA_002308115.1 Lachnospiraceae bacterium UBA1267 | reverse complement strand
ACGAAGATCTCATAGAACACGCGGGCCTGATCATCCGGGTTCGGAGCAAAAACCTCCACGTCGTCCACGATGGCCTCTCCTTCCGGGGAGAGTTTGTACCTGCCTTCCGGCTGAGGCGCTTCGGTGGTCTCTTCCGGAACGGGCTGCGTCGTATCGCCGCTTTCGGCCGTAGGCTCCTTCCCGGAGCAGCCGGAAAGCACAAAGGCCAGGATCAGGACCATCGTCAGGATTTTCTGTAACATGTTTTTCATCTTGAGCGCTCCTTTCCGAAGCTTGAAAACCGATAGATATCCATAATATAGCACAGAGGAACTTGAGAAGAAAAGTTTTTTTCACACCAAATGCCGCCCGCTGCCTCTCTTGTCTCTTCGTGCAAAAAATGATAAATTGGAAAGTAGAGATTCCAAAGCGGTCTGCCGCAGAAAGGATAAACATGAAGAAACACGGCCTTTTGATCAGAATCGTCTCTGTGCTCCTTTCTTTCACACTTCTATTCTCGCTTTCGGGTTGCTTTAAGGACTATTCCGACTGGCTGGACTCGGTGGCCGAGGAAGCCGGCATCGAGACACGCACGCCGAAGAAGACCGAAGCGCCGACCGCGATTCCCGGTGGTCCGACCGACGTGCCCACCGAACGTCCGACGGATGCGCCGCAGCCCGGTTCTCTGATCCCCGAATACAGAGAAGTCACAAAAGAAGCCTTCGAAGATCTCTGCAGCCAGCTCACCGAAGCCGCGTCCAAAAACGACTTTTCCCGGATCCGGACGCTTTATGATCAGATCTACCATGAGTACGAACAGCTGAATGACAACTACACGCTGTCCTATATCGCCTATTGCCGTGAAGTCTCCAACGACGAACTGTCCCAAAAATACCAGGACCTGGAAGCCCTGGCTTATGACCTTGGGGATCTGGCCTGCCAGGCATGCCGAGCCGTCTCTAACGGGCACTGCCGGGATTCGTTCAAATCTTACGTCGGAGAAGCGGCCTTCTCATATTTCGAAGAGTATGAAGACATGACGGACCAGGAGAAGGAATGGCAGAAGCAGGAAACCGAACTGGTCACCAGATACAACAAGATCATCGATGAGAATCAGGACAAGATCTACAAGGATGATGCATACATCAACTCTCTGGTCGGCCCCATTTATCTGGAACTCGTGAGCTTACGGACCAAAATGGCGCAGTATTACGGCTATGAGAATTACGCAGACTACGCCGATGAAAACGTCTACTACCGCGATTACGATTCCAAAGCTGCCGAAGAATACCACCATGCCGTGAAGCAGATCTCTGCCGAATTCTACGACCTCTTATATTTTACCGATGCCTATTTCGGGCTGCAGCGGGTCACTTCGGTCATGAAGCCGGAGAAGATGATCGCGAATCTGGGCAGTATCGCTGACCGTATCAGCCCGCTCGCAGGACAGTATTTCGACGTGCTCTCGGAGCATAAGCTCTATGACATCAGCGATGAGGCCGGACGGCTCGACGCCGGTTACACCACCGATTTTCAGACGACCGGCAGCGCATTCATTTTTATCACGATGCAGCCCGGTCCCAGAGATTTCATGACGCTCACGCACGAATTCGGCCACTTCATCAACATGAATCTCGTCCATAACCCAAACATTTTCGCCTATGGTTCTTCCATGGACCTGAACGAGATCCACTCCAACGGCTTTGAAGGGCTCTGCTCCTACTATTACTCTGAAATCTACGGCCAGAATGCAGACGCCGCGCTCTCCGCGCTCCTGGTCGAACTCATGATGAATGTGGTGGACGGCTGCATCTACGATGAGTTTCAGCGGGCCGTCTATGAAAATCCGGGCGCAACACTGGATGAGATCAACTCGCTTTATGAGGACATCTCCTATGCCTACGGCGATTATTATCAGTCCGAATACATCTGGCAGTACATCAACCACAATTTTGAAGCGCCGATGTATTATCTGAGTTATGCGGCCAGCGGCATCGTCGCGCTTCAGATCTGGGCGAAGGCCCAGAACGATTTCAAGGGCGCCGTGAAAATGTGGGAGGACATCCAGAACGCTGGTCCCTATGACTACGGCTATTTTGAACTTCTGGACGATCTGGATATCCGCACCTTTGACGACGAAGCGGCGGTGCTGGATATCTGTCATACCGCTCTGGACAAGATCCGAAAGCTGAATGATTAGTCCGCTCCTTATGACAAAAAGGACCGCCCTCCCGGGCGGTCCTTCCTTATATGACGCTTTGCGCTTACAGTTCTTTCACTTTTCTTGCAAAATAGTCGGTCAGTGTCTCCGCATTCCCGACGCCGATGGCCTTCATCATGCCGCCGAAATCTCCCAGGACGGAAGTCAGCGTCTTGCGCTGCGCCTCTGCCTCTTCAGAGTCTGAACCGTAGAGATAAGAGGTCATCTCCAGCGCCGACTTCTGAATATCCACCAGAGCGCCCAGATCATAGGCTTCACACTCATCGTCCGAGAGCACATAGCCGGTGCCCATAAGCGGCACCCTGAGCCCGATGAAGGGATCCATGTCGCCGGTGATGAGGACGGGCAGCTTTTCTTCGTCGGGACGGGGGTCCAGATCCCGGATGATCCGCCGGATCGCCTGCTTCTCCTCTTCCGTCCGGTCCGTCCTGTGTTCCAGTTCCTGCAGAAAATGTTTCGGCCCCAGCCGGTCGTATTCGTACACGTAGGAAAAACCGTCCGCAAGCCGGATAAGTTCGTGCTTTTTCAGTTCCTTCTCGTCTTCGCCGGTGATCTTTTTGCGGGCCTCGGCGCCTGCCACGCGCGTCATGTAGTCAAAGAAACTCTCGTTCGAATGCGCGCCGATGAGATCCAGCGCACGGGAATAATCGTTGTACAGAGCGTCCGCCATTTTCTTCAGAACGCCGTATTCTTCCGACTGCGCGCCGTAGATCCGGCTGTAGAGCTCCAGTGACCGGTCCATGTGCTCGCTGGCCTGGCTCAAAGAGCAGGCAGCCATCTCCTCTTCATTCAGCACGTAGCCCGAAAGAACCAGGTCCGTATCGGAGAGAATCGAGATCTCGTCATTGGAATCAATCAGCACAGGCTGCCTGCGCTCCTCTCTCGAGAGATCCGCGTTCGCAGCGATGCCGAGGAGACGCGTTCGCATCTCCCCTTTCATCGTGCTTTTCAGAATGGAGTCCACCAGATGGTCCATTCCTTTCGTATCGATCGCCAGCACATAGCCATAGCCTGCACTGGTGTATACGAATTCTCCGACTTTGATGCGGTCGAATTCTGTCTTCCGGTTCGTCATTTTCCTGATTCTTTCTGAAAAAGCCTGCGCGGCTTTCCGGTCCTTCCGTTACTTCGTGAGAGCGATAAACTCATCAATGAGTTTTGCGCAGATCTGGAGGCTTTCTTCCCAGAATGCCTTCTTCGTGACGTCGATGCCGGCCATCGCGGCGGTCTCTTCCACTGTCGAGACGGGCGTTGCACGAAGGAGAGCCTGATATTTCGGGACGAAGCTTGCGCCTTCCTTCTGGTACTGGCTGTAGAGGCCCATCGCAAAGAGCTGTCCGAAGGCGTAGGGGAAGTTGTAGAAACTGAGGCCTTCGGAATAATAGTGGCTCTTGCAGCACCACATGTAGGGATGCCGCTTCTCAGGATCCAGGCCGTCGCCGTAGGAGGCTTCCTGCGCGCGGAGCATGATGTCGCAGAGATCCTTGGGCATCAGAAGCTCGTCCTCGCAGCGGGCGAACACTTCCGTTTCGAACAGGTACCTGGAGTAGATGTCTACGATGACCTGGTTCACGCCCGAAAGCAGGCCGTCCAGAAGCGCGAGTTTCTCTTCGCCTTCCGCTTCGCTGACCGCTTTGGTCATGATGTGCGTTTCGTTGAAGGTGGAGGCGGTCTCCGCGACCTGCATGCAGTAATCGTGGTTCAGCGGGCGGTGGCAGTCCGTATGCTTGTCGTGGTAGGCGTGGCCGAGTTCATGCGCCAGTGTGTCCACCGAATCAAAACTGCCGTCGAAATTCGTCAGGATCCTGGCCTGTTCATGACCGAGAAGCCCTGCGCAGAAGGCGCCGCCGACCTTGCCGGGACGCGGGTCGAAGTCGATCCATTCTTCCTTGAATGCGCGGTCCATCATGTCCGCCATGTCCTGTGAAAATGCGGCAAAGCAGTCCACGAGATAATGGTGCGCTTCTTCCTTCGTGTACTTCTTGTGAGAAGAACCGACCGGCGCGACCGTGTCGTACCATGCGAGACGTTCGCCTGCGCCGATGTAACGTGCCTTGGCGCGCATGTACTCGCGGAACTTCGGCATGTAGTCCACCATGGCGGACAACATCGCGTCCAGGGTCTCGCGCTTCATGTTGGATTCCTGAAGCGTCTGATCCAGAGGCGACGCATAGCCGCGCTCCCGGGCCATCATGGTGACCTGCGACTTGATGTTATTCAGGGCAAAAGCGACGGAATCGGCGATCTTCGGATAGGCAGCAAGTTCTGCTTCGTAGGCCGCGCGGCGGACCTCGCGGTCCGGATCGGTCGCTTTGTTGCGGATCGTGGACAGATTGGTCTTTTCACCGTTGAAATCCACCTCAAGCGTTGCGGTCAGATAGTCAAAGAGCTTCGACCAGGCGCTTCCGCCGGTGAGGTTCATTTTCACATACATGGCCTCCGCGTCATCGGAGAGGCGGTGCTTTGCCTCGCGGAAGATCGTGCCCAGGTAGAATTTGTACTCATTGAGAAGCGGATCGTCTCCCACAAGCTCCTCAACCGTGCCTTTCTCGGAAATCAGGCGGTCCAGCACGACATTTGCCTTTGCGGTCTTCGTGAGTTCATTTTCGATCGCGCCTTGAAGACCTGCCGCATCCGTGTCGCGGGTATCGGCAGCCTGACGGAGGCTTAAGTAGCCCAGAAGATCATAGACAAGGAGTTCAAACTTCTCCCGGAGAAGAAGCGTTTTCTTCGTCATCTCGCGGCGGTCGGCATCCGGGTTCTTCTCCCAGTTGTCCGAAAGCGAGATCATCTCTTCGATCGCTTCCGACAGCTTCTTTCGGTCCTCCGCGAACTTCGGGTCATCGAGTCCTTTGTACAATACATCCAGTGACCAACGGTCGTACATGTTGAATCCTCCTTGTTTCATCAGTTGGTGTCCTGATCATATCATATCGGCGGCACTTTCGCGAGGGCTTTTTCAGTCCTTTACATTTCCGTGCTTGTTGGCTAAAATGCAGGCAGTAATCTCTTTGAAGGGGGATGACTTATGCTGACAGATATTGAAATCGCGCAGGCCGCTTCGCCGCTTGAAATCCAGGATATTGCCAAAAAAGCCGGCATCCCGGAAGATCTTCTGGAATGCTACGGAAATGACAAGGCGAAGGTCGCGCTTCGTTTCTTAAATGAGGATGCACCGAAAGGGAAACTCATTCTCGTCACGGCCATCACGCCGACGCCCGCAGGCGAAGGCAAGACCACGACCTCGATCGGCCTCGCGGACGGTCTCCGTGCGATCGGAAAGAAGTCCATCGTTGCGCTCCGGGAGCCTTCTCTCGGGCCGGTCTT
>DBVJ01000066.1 GCA_002308115.1 Lachnospiraceae bacterium UBA1267 | reverse complement strand
CCCGGCCGGGAGGCGGGGCGCCGTGGGGGTGTATGCGGCGCCGGGGCGCCGTGGGTCGGCGGCTGGGGCCGCCGGGAATTGTGCAGGTTTATCTGAGACCCTGGTATTTGGCGATGATGGCGTCCATCTGGGCGAGCCATTCCTCGTCGATGCTTTCGCGGCCCTTGGGATCCGCGTCAAACCATTCGACGATGCGCTTCGCGCCTTCTGCCCACGGAACCTTGCAGACAAAGTCCGGAACGAACTTCTTGATCTTCGTGGTGTCGAAGACGGCGCTGACAGCGTGGTCGCCTTCCAGGCTTTCGCGGAGATCCGGGATCTGGTCGCCGAGGTAGTCGGAAGCGATGTGGACAATGTTCACGTCCACGCCTGCCGCATGCGCCAGATCGGTGTAGATCCGGTTCCAGTCGAGCACTTCGTCGCTGGTGATGTGGAAGGCCTCGCCGATCGTCGCGGGGTTGCCGAAGAGGCCGGAAATACCGCGGCCGAAGTCGGTGTTGTGGGTGATGGTCCAAAGGTTCGTGCCGTCGCCGTGGACAATGATGGGTTTGCCCTTACGCATTCTCCAGATGATGGAGTAGGGATTCTTGCGGCTGTTGATGGCTACCAGCGGGTTGAAGTCTGCATAGGTGAGAGAGGGACGGACGATGACGCCCGGGAAGCCTTTCTCGATGTATTTTCTAAGGGTCATCTCGGAAGCCACTTTGTTCCGCGCGTAGGCGCTGTGGATGTTGCCGAGGGGCATGTCTTCCGTGACGAGATACTTCTCCAGCGGTTTTCTGTAGACCGTGCCGGAGGAGATCAGGATGTATTGATCGGTGCGGCCGTCAAAGAGGCGGACGGCCTTCTCCTGGTCTGCGACGCCCTGAATGCGGAAGTCTACGATCGTATCAAAATGCAGGTCGCCGAGCGCTGCTTTGACGGATTCTTCGTCGTTGTAGTCCGCCTTCAGAAGATGGGCCTCGGGGTGCATTCTCTCAAGGCTCCGCTGGCTGCCGCGGTTCATGACGTACAGCTCATAGCCCCGCTCTTCAATGACCACTTTTTCGACGCCGGTCGAGATCGTGCCGGTTCCGCCGACTAAAAGGACCTTCATTTCATTTCTCCTTTCTCAGTTCAGAGGGTTTTCAGACTCTTCTCCACATCGACGATGATCTCCATACCTTCGCCGGAACGCATGAGGTTGATGCCTTTCGTCAGTTCGTCGAGACCGATGTGATGTGTGATGATCGGGTCAAAATCGATGCATTCATTTTCGATGACCGTGATGGCCTTGGGCATGGAATCGTTGATAATGAACGATCCTTTGATCGTGAGTTCTTTGCCCTGGATCGGTCCGAGGTTCGGAAGCGGTCCGTCGGTTTCGGGAAGACGGCTCGTCGCGAAGCAGAGGATCGTGGCGCGGAATTCGGAGCAGTCGATGGCGACGGGCAGCTGGCGTCCCGCGGCGTCGATGCAGAAATTCGCGCGTCTGCCCCAAAGGGCGATCAGTTTGTCCTTGAGATCCGGGCAGGGCTTAATGACCGTGAAGCCGAGCTTCTCGGCAATGGCGATACGGCCGTCCTTGGGCTCAACGCAGACAACGCGGCCGCCGGACTTCCGGGCGAGCTGTGCAAACATCAGACCGATGGGGCCGCAGCCGAAGACCACGACGGTTTCGCCGGGATGAATGTCGATCCGGGAGAAACCATTTTCCGCGCAGGAAAGAGGCTCCGCAAAGACCGCGTGTTCGAGGGGCGTCTCCTTGGACATCGGGAAAGCCAGGAATTCGGAAGTCTTGATGTATTCGGCGAAAGCGCCGGGTACGGTGATGCCCATGAGCTTCATGTTCTGGCAGTGGTTGCGGTAACCGGCCCGGCAGGCGGGGCAGACACCGCAGTAGGAGTTCGGGTTCGCCACGATGCGGTCGCCGGGCTTGTAATTTTTGACGGCCGGACCGACTTCCGTGACTTCCGCGACAAACTCATGTCCGAGGATCCTTCCGACCATGTCGCCATAGGAAGAACCGGGCTTGGTGCTCAGACTCACATCCGTGCCGCAGATCGAGGCAACAAGCACCTTCGCGATCACGTCGTCCGGTTCAGTGATGACGGGCTTCGGGACCTCTTCGATCTCAAAGCGGGGTGAATAATCCTTCAAGACAGCAGCCTTCATCATTTGCATAAGATCCACCTCTTTTTTGTTGTTTTCCGGGGGCAAAGCCCCTGTACGTACGATGTTATCTATAAACTACTATATTCCGAAGCATACAGAAGTCAACTGGTAAAAATGGACATTGTTATATGGACAAAACGGATATCAAAGATACCAGAACGGACTAGGGACAAGAGGAGCCATTCTTGTGAATACTCAGAAAAAAGAGGATCTGCCAAATGACAGATCCTCTTTCGGGTTCATACATTTTTGAATGACTTTGGATTCCGGAATCCCATCACCCTTTGACCGATCCTGATGTAATGCCGGCGATGAACCAGCGGTTGAAGAAGAGGAACACCAGGATCATGGGGAGGGCCGCGAAGACGGTACCGGTCAGCATCAGGTTGTAGGAAGTAATACCTTCACCGCCTGCCGAACGGAGCTTAACGACCTGCACGACCAGAGTGGACTTCTCTGCGTCAGCAAGCATCAGACGGGGCATCAGATAGTTGTTCCAGGAACCACGGAAGGCCATCAGGGCGATGGTCGCAAGGATCGGCTTCGAGAGCGGCAGGATCACGCGGAAGTAGGTGCCCACGAAGGAGCAGCCGTCGATACGCGCCGCGTCATCCAGCTCCTTACTGATCGTCTTTAGATAACCCATGGTCAGGAATAGGTTCGATGCACCTGTGACTGAAGATTGCAGAATGGCAGTACCCAGATGGCTGTTGTTCATGCCAAGTTTCGAAGTGACCTGCAGAAGCGGGAAGATCGTGATCGTGCCCGCGCCAATGAACATGGTGCCGAGATACAGCCAGTACAGCGCTTTCTGGCCCGGGAAGGTGCCGCGCTGGAAGGTGTAGGCGCACAGCGAGGTCATGAACAGTGTGAAAATTACTGTCAGCAACGAGACCTTGATGGAGTTCCAGGTATAGATCATGTAGTTGGATGAGGTTCCGCCGTCGCCCACGGCACTCATGCCCCAGACCCTCTTATAGTTTTCAAGAGTGGGTTCTTTCGGGATCAGGTTGATGCCGCTCAGAACTTCCTGGTTGGTCTTGAACGAGCCGGAGATCGCGTACAGAAGCGGAATGACCGTGATGAACACCATGATGATCAGGAAGAGGTACAGCACCACCTTGACGGCCGGATGCATCCTGAGACGCATACTGACGTCTTCCCGGGCTTTCTCGCCCTTCTTGGCGTATTTCTTCTGGAGCTCTTCGATGTGAGCGTTCAGAGCAGCCTTGTCTTTACCGGAATAAACTTTCTTACTCATGACAGGCTCTCCTTTCTCAATAAATGTCCGAGGTCTTCTTGGTCAGCCTCAGATAGAGCACGGTGACAAGACCAAGAATGACCGCGGTGGTGACGGTACAGGCAGCCGCGTAGCCCCAGTTGCCTTTGCCGACGCCTGCGTCGCCCATGAACAGACCGTAGATGTAGGTCATCATCACGCTGGTCTCGCCGTCCGGACCGCCCTTGGTCAATGTCAGGACGAGGTCGGTCACTTTCAGAGAACCCAGAAGCGCGTTCATGAGGACCATCTGAAGCACCGGACCCAGAAGCGGAACGGTGATGGAGAAGAACTGACGCGTGTTCGAAGCGCCGTCGATGGCGGCCGCTTCGTACATTTCCGGAGAAATGCTCTGAAGACCGGTCATGAAGAACAGCATGTTCAGACCGAAGTTCTGCCAGATCGAGGCGATCATGGTCATCAGCATGGCGCTCCAGCCATTGGAGAACCATTGGACGCCCTTGCCGCCGAGCATTCTGAGGAAGGTATTGATGACGCCGCCTTCATGACGGAACAGATAGAAGAAGATAACACCAATGACGGCCACGGAGACCATCGAAGGCATGTAATACACAGCGCGGAAGAAATTCGCGCCGCGGAGTTTTCTCGTTAAGATGAATGCCAGGACCAGCGCCAGCGGGATCTCGACCAAAAGCTTTCCGATAGCGAAGACAAAGGTGTTCTTCACGGATTTCCAATACAGTGCGGAAGTCGATCTGCCGAATAGCTGCACGAACTTGTCAAAGCCAACGAATGACATCGTACCAAACCCTTTGTAGTCGAATACGCTGTAGCGGACGACCCACAAAAGCGGATAGACGACAAAGAGGGCAAGGCCTGCAAGGCTGACCAGGATCATGGCATAGGACTGAAGCGTACGGACCGCATTCAGCCTGGTCACTCTCGGGATTGCAGCAACGTAGAGAACAGAGACCAGAATCCCAAGGCCGATGGCTCCGAGACCGGCCCAGCCGATCCAGGAGAAACTGTTCTGGGCAAAGAGCCACTGCTCCGCGAACTCCGTGCCTTCCAGCATCGGCTTTGCCGCAAAGTATTTCGCGATGGAACTGCCTGCTTCCACACCGGGAGCGGTTTCATACTTCACCGTGGTGGTGTTTATGAAGAGCAGCATGAAGAAGAGCAGCAGCGCATCCAGCAGACCTACGAGCGCGGCGGCTTTCATCGTTTTGCCTTCTTTTCGGGTAGCCAGAACCGCGAGAGCACAGGCCAGTCCGGACAGTACTGCGGAAAGAATGACGCAGAAGGAGGGGAACCAATGTCCGATCTGGAAAGCGCCGAAAGACCAGTAATAGTCTTCCTTCACTCTGGATTGGAAAATGGGCAGGAAGACCGCGACGATTCCGAATAGGAAAAGGACTGCGGCGATCGTCCCGTAGATTTTGGGATTCTTCACCAGCACCTTCTTGGCGGGAAGGTTAATTCCTTCTTTATAGGCTTTACTTTTTTCCATGGGAAGAAGCCTTTCTGTATTAAAATGACAGAGATGTCTTGTGAAAAAGAAAGGGGACGGGGAGCAAGCCCCCCGCCCCCTAAGCAGATGCTTTCAGGCTATTAATTATTTGCCGTCGAACATATACTCGTATACGTAAGCGCCAATCTTGTCGGCCATATCCGGGTCAGCCTTCGCAGCAGCCCAAGCGGCATTGTAGCGATCGGAAAGATCCTTGAACGCCGCATCCAGACCGCCTTCGAAAGTTCCGTGCAGGCACTGATCGAAGATCTTGTCATAGGTCTCGCCTTCCAGATAGGGCTTCACAACGCTGTCGGGATAGACCGGAACGGCTTCATAACCGGTAACGTCTGCCATCTGGCCAAACTGCGGATTCAGACCGCTGAGGTCCAGATCGTTGAATCTGCCCGGGAACGGGATCAGGGCACCGGTCTCGGCACAGGCCTTGACGACCTTGTCGCCTTCGATGAATGCATACGCAGTCTCGATGGCATCCTTCTTGGCCTGATCGGCTTCATCATAGGCCTTCGCAAAGATGGCGTGTCCGCCACGCGAGAAGTAGCAGCCCTTCGCCTTGTTGTTGCCGTCGCCATAGATCGGCATGTCGATGAACTTCCAGTTGCACTTGGCCGGGAACTGATCGGTGAAGACACCGTAGTCATAGGACGGGGAGATGAACATACCGACATGGCCTTCCGAGAACTCGGAACGGATCGGGTCGATGCCGAGGTCGTCAGCACCAAGCATCCAGCCTTCCTGGAACATCTTGATTTCAGCTTCGATGACGGGCCTGTACTGATCCCACTGGTAGGTGGCGGTGTTCGGATCCCACCAGGCTCTCTTGGCGGACGGGATCGTGGACTTGAAGGTCAGGCGGCGCCAGACGGCAGACCAGGTCGACCAACCGAAGCCTCTGGTCTTGTCCTTGCCGAGGTTCGTGATGGCTTCAGCAGCCTTCAGGACGTCATCCCAGGTCTTGGGCTCGTCAACGCCGGCTTCTTTGAACAGGTCGAGGTTGATGGGCATCTTGATCGGGAGAACTTCCAGCGGGATGCTGCAGAGGAAGTTGTCAGACGGGACACCGAAGGTCGCGAAGGACGCGTCGATATAAGGCTGCGCATTCGCAATCAGCTGCTTGATCTCCGGATCGTCGACGTCATACAGATTCTTGTAGTAGCCCTTCGCGTAGCGCTCAAGGTTCGGGTTCGCAGAAGTGAAGATGTCCGGATAGTTGCCGGATTCTACAAGGCCGTCCAGAACAGTCGTCGGGTTCTCGATCTCACTCTCGAGTTTGATGAAAACACCCTTCTCCTTGCCTTCGCCCGCATTGAACTCATCGATCAGAGCCTGCAGGGTCTTCAGATAGGCACCGATGGAGCAGAAGTAGTTAACCGTGATGACTTCCTTCGGCGGTTCAGGCTTGTCGGTCTCTTTGTCCGGAGCCTTGGTGGTGGTTTGGTCTGCCGGTTTGTCGGTGGGTTTGTCCGTGGGCTTGTTGTTCTGGCAAGCCGCAAGAGAAAGCACCATGATGACGGCAAGAACAAATGCCAATACTTTCTTCATAAAACTTTTTCCTCCTGTTTTATAAAATTTTTTCCGACCACGGTTCCCCC
>DBVJ01000042.1 GCA_002308115.1 Lachnospiraceae bacterium UBA1267 | reverse complement strand
CGAGTGATCTCAGTACAAAGGAGCGGCGCGGCCATCAGGCCGCGCCGTTTCTTTTTGCAATCAAAAAGGTGACCGCTAGTGATAACAGCCTGTTTGACTTATCTTGTGCGGTCACCTGTTTCTTTTTCTATAGCATGGACTGGCTTTTCGGTCAAGACATTTGATAAAAAAGCATGTAAGTATTCTTCGGGACGCAGGTCTTTGAGCCGCATCATGCTTTCCTTGTCTATGAAAGCCCTTCGGAAAACTTCGGTTGAAAGCGACGGCAGGGCCGGGATGAAATCATCCGTTAAGCGCACGTAGCAGGTATCTTTCTTTGCCGGCACACGATGGTTCGGATCCACGCCGGATCCAAGCTCTCGCGGAATGATCATGTCTTCGCGAGGAAGATAGTAATAGGCTTTCGGGTTTGGAAGAAACCTTTTCAGTTCGCCATGAAAGAGAGGAATTCGCAGCTCGACGGTATTTCCGCTGAGAGTAGCGAAGACCCCGGTCTGCGACGCAAGGGGTCCGTTGATCGGAAAGCTCAGCGGGTAAGATGCCGTAAGGACCAGAAGGTCTTCTTTTCTGTATTCAGTATGTATGTCATTTGCTTTCAGCCTGCCTTGGAAGAGATCGTCCAGGGCAAGGATCTTCAGAATCGGAACAAGGCCTTTCACGTCATCTTCATTGTGGAGAAGAAGATCGTAAAGCAGCTCATCATCCGGGCAGGCCTGCCATTTTGCATAAACAGCGATCAGTTCCGCACCGCTTTTCGTGTCTTCTCGTTGAATGCCCAGCGCAGTCTCCACGTCTTTCTGACGTAAGGAAGCCGGTCGCAACAACGGACGTATCCGCCTTGCCGCTTTCAAAAGGTCTACGCTCGAAAGCCGCTCAAAAGGGGCGTTCAGATGGTATTGTTCATAGAGTGACCTGAGATAAGGGATGTCAAAGGTGTCTCCGTTGTAATGAATGAGTGTGTCAAAATCTTTTAGGAATGAGGAAAAGGCCTGGAGCACCGGAATCTCATCGGAAAGTGATGCGGAAAACCACTGATGAAGGTGCCAGATGCCGCTGCGGAAGTAAGTGACACCAATGAGATACAGGGAAGATCCGAACGCAGAAAGACCGGTGGTTTCGATATCAAAGAAAAGAACCTTCCCCGGATCGCCGAGGGAAGGATAAGCGTTGATCTCATCGGCTTGATAGGTCTTCTCGATTTCGAACATCCGGCATTCACTCCTTGCCACAGATTATAGGAGCAGGAACTGAAATTTGCAAGGACCCGGCAGTGAAACACTTGTGAATCCGAAAATGCTATGCTACAATTTAAACCCAGAAAACAACTTCCGGAGGAATCATGCTTTCAGCTATCCGAGGCATTCTGGTCCATATTGATGAAAACACGGCCGAACTCGACGTCGGCGGTGTGACCTTTGAAGTCAATGTGCCTTCCACACTATTCGTAAACCGCCCCGAGACCGGTTCGGAGCTTCAGTTATACACCTACCTTTCCGTACGGGAAGATGATCTTTCGCTGTTCGGCTTTCAGACACGGGAAGAGCGTTCTCTGTTCAAAATGCTCATCACCGTTTCCGGTATCGGTCCGAAAGGCGCGCTTCAGGTGCTCTCCACGCTGCGTCCGAATGATCTGATCGCGGCGATTCTGTCTGAAGACGCGAAGAGCATCGCCCGTGCGCCCGGTATCGGGCAGAAGACCGCCCAGAAAGTCGTTCTGGAACTTCGTGACAAGGTTTCCGGTATGCCTGTCAGCGATCTTTCATCGGTATCGGGCACCCAAAAAGCTGTTGCCTATGCGGAGAACGATACCAAGCATGACGTCATTCTTGCGCTCACGGAGCTGGGATTCTCGGGCTCCGAAGCCTATAAAGCGGTTGCCCAGCTTCCGGATGATCTGGATGCGTCCAGGATGCTGAACCTCGCTCTTAAGAGCATTGCGAGGTGATCGAAATGTTGAACAAAAGACAGATCACAACCACAAATGAGACATTTGAAGATCAGATGACCGAGAACCGGAGCCGTCCGAAGTCCTTTGCGGAATTTGTCGGACAGGAGACCATCCGGAACGAACTGGGCATCTACATCAAAGCAGCACGGACACGCGGGGAATCCCTGGATCACGTGCTTCTTTATGGCCCGCCCGGTCTCGGAAAGACGACGCTTGCCGGGATCATTGCGCATGAGATGGGCGCAGACCTCCGGATCACGACCGGTCCCGCCATCGAAAAGGCCGGCGACCTGGCCGCGATCCTGAACAATCTGAAAGAAAATGACGTCTTATTCATTGACGAGATCCACCGGCTGAACCGTCAGGTGGAGGAAGTCTTATATCCGGCGATGGAAGACTATGCGATCGACATCATGATCGGCAAGGGTCCGACTGCAAAGAGCGTCCGTCTGGATCTTCCGAAATTCACGTTGGTCGCGGCGACGACCCGGGCTGGTATGCTGACCGCCCCTTTAAGAGACCGTTTCGGTATCATTGAGCGGCTGGATTATTACACAACGGAAGAACTAGGCAGGGTGATCCGGAACACCGCCCGTAAATTTGACATCGAGATCGACGACGAAGCCGCCGACGAACTCGCAAAGAGAAGCCGCGGCACCCCCAGGATCGCGAATCGTTTCCTGATGCGTGTACGAGATTTCGCGCTGGTCAAAGGAGACGGACGTGTGACGAAAAAGATCACGGAAAGCTTCCTGGATTCCAAAGACGTGGACGCGCTTGGCCTGGATGAAGACGACCGCAGATATCTGGGCATCATCATCAACCAGTTCGGCGGAGGACCGGTCGGCGTGGATACGCTGGCGGCTGCGCTGTCTGAAGACGTCAACACGCTGGAAGATGTCCGTGAGCCGTATCTTCTTCGGAACGGTTTTCTTGCAAGGACGCCCAAAGGACGCCAGGCAACGGAGAAATCCTATCGTCATCTGGGCATCCCTTTCGGCGGAACGGAGTAAGTCTTGTCTGACCAGAGGAAAGTAGAACTTCTCGCACCTGCGGGATCCGTGGAAACGATGCGCGCCTGCTTCAAAGCAGGCGCTGACGCCGTTTACATGGGTCTTCATAAGTTTGGCGCGCGTGCCTATGCCGAAAACGCGGACAGCCAGAGTTATCTGGATGCCATCGATGAAGCGCATCTTTCCGGCAAAAAGCTCTATTGCACGATCAATACGCTTCTGAAGGACGGGGAGCTTTCCGAACTGATTCCGCTTGTGAGTCCGCTGTATGAGGCCGGGCTGGACGGTGTGATCGTACAGGATCTGGGCGTACTGTCTTTGCTGCATCAGCATTTCCCGGAACTGGCGCTGCACCTTTCCACGCAGGCCGCGGTCACCGGCCCAGGCGCTGTTCGCTTTCTGAAACAATACGGTGTGACACGAGTGATTCCCGCCCGGGAGCTTTCACTTCAGGAAGTCCGCCGGATCCGTGAGGAGACCGGCGTGGAAACGGAAGTCTTCGTTCACGGCGCGCTTTGCTATAGCTATTCAGGGGTCTGTCTGTTTTCGTCATTCGCTGGCGGCCGGTCCGGAAACCGCGGGCGCTGCGCAGGTTCGTGCAGACTTCCTTACCGTGTCACGGATCTGAACGGAAAAGAAATTTCGTCTCCGAAAGAACAGTATCCGCTGTCCATGAAGGACCTGAATACGATCGAGCTTCTGCCTGAGATCATCCGCTCCGGGGTTTCTTCTCTCAAGATCGAAGGACGCATGAAGAAGACGGAATACGCGGCCGGCGTCACGTCCATTTACCGTAAATATCTGGACAAGGTCCTTGCGGATCCCGAGGCGCCTTATGCCGTATCCAAAGAAGACCTCCGCCATCTGTTCCGCCTGTTCAACCGGGAAGGCTTTACGGAAGGATTTCTCAAATATACGGCGCCGGGAAGCCGTGTCGCCGTCCATGAGAAAGGCTTCCGCGCCGAAGAGGAAGACTTTCTCCGATACATACGTGAGAACTATATAGAGCAGCCGTTGGCGGTACCGGTCGAAGCCTGTTTCAGCTTTCGTGCGGAACGTCCCGCACAATTCACGCTTGAAGCCGAACTGGATGGAAGACGCTGTCTCGGAAAAGCTGTGTCGGAAAACTGTCCGGCTCCGGC
>DBVJ01000122.1:4728-5069 GCA_002308115.1 Lachnospiraceae bacterium UBA1267 | reverse complement strand
TAGAGACCCAGGTTCACGAACATGAAACCGGCCGTCAGCACGATGAAGCCGGGCGTCGCTGCCGGCATGAGAAGGCCGCCGACGACTTCCAAAACGCTTCCGATGGCTGCGGAGATCATTCCGAAGCTCATCAGTTTCTTCCGGCTGAATTTCTTGGAAAGCATCGGATAGGTCAGCATCAGGATCGCCGTGGCCGCCACGCCGACCATGGAGAAGATCGAGAACAGGCCGCCTTCATAGCCATAGCGGAAGTAGACGAAATACTGACCAATGCCGCCAAGCACCAGAGATCCGCCGACCTGCTGAATAAGGAAGATCAGGATCATCCAGCGAAGCTGGTC
>DBVJ01000122.1:4504-4721 GCA_002308115.1 Lachnospiraceae bacterium UBA1267 | reverse complement strand
TTGATGATGCTGAAAATGTCCCGGAAGCGCATTTTCGGCTTGTTTCCGACCTGATCGTCACGCCGTTCCCGGACACCGAACAATGTGAACAGCAAAAAGAGCGGGGCGAGGATCGCAATGACGAGCGCGACGATGCCGTAGGCCTTGCCCGCGGATCCGCCGAGCGCATTGTCGCCGTGGCAGAGGATTGGGATCAGGATGGTCGCGAGTGTCGAGC
>DBVJ01000122.1:0-4443 GCA_002308115.1 Lachnospiraceae bacterium UBA1267 | reverse complement strand
ATTCCCCAGTAGGAAATGTCATTCATCGTGTACGTGATCGAGTACGCGAAATAAATGATGCCGAAGGAAATGATGAAGGGCCAGCCCTGCAGATTGTTGTTGAACGCCAGATAAATGACGATCGAGGTCAGAACGACGCCGATGAGAAGCCAGGGCTTGAATTTGCCCCATTTCGTCCGCGTACGCTCGATGATGTTGCCCATGATCGGATCATTCAGGCCGTCAAAGATCCTGGCGCCGATCATGATGCCCGTGATGGCCAGAAGCTGCGCATCTGTGAGCTGCTTGGTAAACATGATGTACGTCAGAATGCAGTTCGTGAACAGATAATACATCATATCCCGGCCGATGGTGCCGAGCGGATAGAATATCAGGTTTCTTTTGGTCTGTTTCTGGTCCGGCATGATACCCTCTTTCTCCGGAATTCCCCGGAAAACGGACCGCCCGTCCCAGAAGGACGGGCGTTACTTTGTAATGCTTGGTCCTGTTATTTCAGGGTCTCCAGATAGGCAACGACGTCGCCGACCGTGGAGAACTCGGCCAGTTTCTCATCCGGCACTTCCACGCCGTATTCGTCTTCAATGGCCATGAGGAGCTGTAAAACGTCCAGCGAGTCCGCGCCGAGGTCTTCCTTGATGCGGGAATCCAGCGTCACTTCAACGCCCTCTTTCAGTCTCAGCTGTTTCTCCAGGATCTTTTTGACTTTTTCAAACATGTTCTTTTCCTCTCCTAAATATGCTTCATGAAAGTGATACGAATATATCAGTTAAATCCGTTTTCCGAAAGCCCTGCCTCGATTTTTCCGGAAAGGTCTTTCGTGTGCATCTGATAAGCCTGCTCAATGCACTTTGTGACTGCGGTGGCCTTGGAGGATCCATGGCCCTTCACAACGACTTTCTGCGTGCCCAGAAGCACCGATCCGCCGTAATTTTGATAGTTCAGGAGCTCTTTCTGCTCCATAAGCATCTTGTACATGAACGCTGCGCCGATCTTGTAACGCAAATTCCCCTCGATGAGGGTCTTCACATGCTTCAGAAGCTCCAGCGCCGTGCCCTCGGTGGATTTGATGAGGACGTTTCCGGCAAAGCCGTCGCAGACCACGACGTCCGCAGTGCCCGCAAGAAGTGTTCTGGCTTCCATGTTGCCTACGAAGTTGATGCCCTTGGTCTCTTTAAGGAGCGGGAAGGCTTCCTTTCGGAGCGCGTCGCCCTTTTCATCCTCGGTACCGATGTTGAGAAGTGCGACACGGGGATTTTGGACACCGTAGACATTTTCCATGTACAGGCTTGCCATGATGGCATACTGTTTCAGGTACTCGGGTGTCACGTCCACGTTGGCGCCGGAGTCACAGACACCGACGATTCCGCCCTTCAGTGTCGGAAGGATCGGGCAGAACGTGGGGCGGATGACGCCCGGAACGCGGCCGAGGCGCGTCAATGCCGCCGCGACAAGCGCGCCGGTGGAGCCTGTCGAGACCATACCGGCGATCTCCTCGTCGTCGCGGAGCATGCGGACGGCTTTCATCATGGAGCTTTCCTTCTTGAGCCGGATGGCATCGGTAGGCTTCTCGCCCGGATCGATGACTTCCGGCGCATGGACGATGGAAAGCCGCGCCTTGTCATATTCTTTGCCGGAGAGCGCTTTTTTGAGCGCGTCTTCGTCGCCTGTCAGAATGAGTTCCAGGTCCGGCATGGCCTTAAGCGCCTGAAGACCGCCGTCCACGTTGGCCTCGGGAGAATGGTCGCCGCCGAAACAGTCCAGAAGAATCTTTACCATTTTCATTTACTTCCTGGAGGCATGGAATGCGATGCCGACGCCGTTCGGGCCCGCATGCGCACCGGAGGTCGGGTTGCAGTAGAAGACCTCGATCTTCGTGTCTTCGCCGATGCGTTCCCTGACCGCTGAGATGAGCTCGTCCACCATATCTCCTGCATCCGTGTGGCTGATAAGGATGCGGTGCTCTTTCACGTGATCGCCGAGTTCAACGACCTTGTCCGCCAGATGCAGGATGGCTTTTCTCCGGCCCTTTTCCTTGCCGCAGGAGACCATTTTGCCTTCCGGGTTCATATAAATGATGGGGCGGATGCCGATGAGCGTGCCCATGACGGCGGAAAGTCCGCTGACGCGGCCGCTCTTATGGAAGAACTTCAGGTCATCGACCGTGAAGTACATCGCGAAATGATCGACTTCGGTCTCGGCCCATTCCATGATCTCTTCCGCAGTCTTGCCGGCCTTTGCCAGGTCGCCGACCTCAAGCGCGATGAGAAGCGAGATCGTGGTGATGCCCTTGGTGTCGATCAGATAGAATTTGCGTTCCGGATATTTGGCCTGAAGCGTTTTGATCGCCTGATTCATGAAATCGAAGGTGTTGCTCATCGCTGCGGAAAAATGTACGTACAGGATGTCCTTGCCTTCTTTGAGGACCGGCTCGAAATAGTCGATGTAATTCTGCTCGGAGATCGCGCTGGTCGAGGGAAGAATTCCTGAACGCAGCGTGTCGTAGAACGTTTTGGCGTCGAATTTGTCGAAGTCTTCATAAGGACGGACAAGCTGTCCTTCGATGGTGTACGGCATGCTGATCAGCTTGTAGCCGTATTCCGCACAGGTTTCCGGCGTCATGTCGCAATCCGAGTCGGTGAATAACTGAAATGCCATTGATGTTCTCCTTTATGGGTTTTCTAAGGGCTCATTCGAGCACCATGATGTAGGGGTAAATGGGCTGCTGGCCGTCGAGGAGGATGATCTCGGTGCCGGGATATTCCGCCTGAAGGCTTTCCGTGAGCGCTTCCGCTCTCTCCTTTGTCGTATCCGCGCCGCGCAGGATCAGCGCGACGTCGTAATTCCCCATCGAGAGTTTCGCGGCCAGGATCTTTGCGGTGCTGTCCGCGTCGCCGTCGTCCACGTAAATCTTCCCGTCGGTGAAACCGATGTAATCTGCCTCACGGATCTCGACACCGTCCATCGTGGTGTCGCGTGTTGCCTTCGAGACAAATCCTGTCGTGACGCCTTCACAGTTCTCTTTCGCTTCTTCCTCCACTTCTTCGTGCGTCGGAAGCGTGGTGTCCATCATGGAAAGCACCGCGTAGCCCTGTCCGACGTCCCGGGTGGGGATGACGTGGATCGGCTTCTTGTCGTAGAGTTTGCCTGCCTGTTCGGCGGTCATGATGATATTTTTGTTGTTCGGAAGCACAAAGATCTCGTCGCAGTTGATGCGGTCAAAGGCCGCAACGAAGCTTTCTGCCGGAGGATTCATGCTCTGTCCGCCTGAGACCACCTCGTCCGCGCCCAGTTCCCGGAACAGTTTCACGATGCCGGGGCCGTTCGCGACCGTCACAAAACCATACTTCTTGTGTTTCACGACTTTGCCGGGTGTACGGCCGGTCAGTTCCGTCTCGTTGTGCTGAAGACTCATGTTTTCGATCTTCAGTTTCAGGAATTCACCGTATTTGCGGACATGGCTCAGGACCTGGCCGGGATCCATGACGTGAACGTGCACTTTAACGACCGTGCCTTCACGGAAGCAGACGACGGAATCGCCCACTTCATTGAGCCAGTCGGAGAGTTCGGTGACGTCAAATGTCTCGAGATCGACTTTCTTCCGCTGCAGGCGGAGCAGGAACTCCGTGCAATAACCCCAGGTCAGTTCGGAGTCTTCGGTGAAGGCGTCGAAATCGATCGCCTCCTGCGCCGCCGCGGGCCTTCCGGATCCCGCTTCGATCTTCTCGCCTTCCAGCGCCTTCTGCATGCCTTCGGCGATATAGACAAAGCCCGCGCCGCCGGAATCCACGACGCCCGCCTCTTTCAGGACCTGAAGAAGCTCCGGCGTCCGTTTCAGCGATTCACGCAGTTTACAGACAAAATGTCCGAAATAGTTTTCAAAAGTCGTGCCTTCTTCGATCCGCCCATTTGCATAACGGACGGCGTCGCGATAAACGGAAAGGATGGTGCCGTCCACCGGCTTCGAGACCGCGCTGTACGCTTCCTGGATTGCGTCTTCCAGTGCTTTTCCGAAGGTCCGGACGTCCGCCGCGCGGCTGTCGGAAAGGCTCTTCGCAATGCCGGCAAAAATCCTGGACAGGATAACGCCGGAGTTGCCGCGTGCGCCCATGAGCATGCCGTTCGCGATCTTCTTTGAAACGTCCGAAAGGACTTCTCCCTCGTTTTCGCCGACCTCGTGGTTGCCGCTGTCGATCGTGAGGTACATGTTGTCGCCCGTGTCGCCGTCCGGCACGGGAAATACATTCAGCGAATCCACCAGCTCGTGGTGCTTTTCGAGCAGCGCGCTGCCTGCCATCGCCATGTCGCGCAGCAGCAGCCCGTCGATCTCTTTATACTGTATCAAAGGTCGTTCCTCCGTTCACGTCAGACGCGGATGCCCTCCACGGAAATGTTCACCTTGCGCACCTTGATGCCGGTCATGCTCTCCAGCTTGTAGCGCACGGT
>DBVJ01000064.1:535-2552 GCA_002308115.1 Lachnospiraceae bacterium UBA1267 | reverse complement strand
GCTGCTGGAGTTCCCGGGCGGCATCTACGGTGTCGCGATGAACCTGGCGGCCCCGTATCGACCAACAGCCGGCTCGGGATCGGCATCCACGCCACGGATCTGAAGAGAAGGGAACAGTACGACACCTATTATGAAAATGTCCTGAAAGCCCGGAACAAAGTTGAGGCGCGGGGCGAGGAACTTCGTGTGCTCTACGTGGCCATGACGAGAGCCAGGGAGAAGCTCTACCTGACGGCGGCGCTTCAGGATCTGGAAAAAACGCTGGGCGCCTATGAAGTCCACTTCGAAAGCGGCGCGGTGCGGCTTTCGACGTCCACGATCATGTCGGCATCCACGCTGATCGACTGGCTTCTGGAAGCCACCGACAACGATACGCCTGTCCGGATGCGCAGGATCCCAAGGTCAGAGATCCTGAACGGTTATGTGGCAAAGAGCGGCCAAAGAGACTATTCGAAAGAACAGCTGGCCGATGCCTTTGGGGCACCTGTCAGTCCGGCGTCTTCTCTCGAAGTGGACCGCGTCATTTCCGCCCGATACCTTCGGGACGACCTCTCGAAGATCCCGGCGTCGGTCACGGTGTCGAGGCTGAAGGCCGCGGCGCAGGAACAGGCGGAAGAAGAGCAGGAAGAGGAGCGGACACGCCCGGTCTATGTTGCGGACGACAAGACGCCTGAACGGATCACCGGAAGCGCCCGGGGCACGCTGTACCACCTGGTGATGGAACGCATGGATCCGCACAAAGACGCCGAGAGCGAGGTGGCGCGCCTCACGGCCGTCGGCTTGACATCAAAAGAGGAGCAAGCTACAATAAAGCCGGCTCAAATCGACGCTTTCTGGGCGTCTTCACTGGGAAAACGCTTCATCAAAGCGTATGACCGCGGACAGGGATTCCGCGAGAAACAGTTCATCCTCGCTTTGCCCGTGAGAGAGATCCCGGAACTTTTCCCGGAGGATCTCGCGGTGGATCCCGGGGAGACTGTCATGATCCAGGGCGTCATCGACCTGTATTTTGAAGAGGAGGACAGCCTGGTCCTTCTGGACTACAAGACCGACGTTGTCAATGAGCCGCAGGAACTGGTGCGCCGCTATGCGACCCAGCTCAGGTATTACCGGAAAGCGCTGGAAGCGGTAACGGGCAAGACCGTGAAAGAGAGTTACATCTGGTCCTTCAGGCTGGGGAAACTGATTGCCGTCTGACAGCGTTAATGGATACATCATGAAAACGGATACGATAAAGAACATTTTAAAAATCGTGGCGGACGTGCTTCTGGTCCTCCTGCTCCTGATCCTGATCGGACGGGCAGTGGTCGTCGGCAGCACGGCCAAGTATGAGAAATCATTGAAAAAGGCCGTCTGGGAAGCGGAGAGCGATCCGCTGCACCACGACGCCATCATCGTGCTGGGCTGCAGCGTGGATTCCGCAAAGAATCCTTCTTCGCTGCTTCAGTACCGGCTCGACTGTGCGCTGGAGCTTTACGAGGCCAAAGCCTCCGACCGCATCCTGGTCACCGGAGACCAGCGGAGCGACGACTACGATGAAGTCAGCGTCATGAAGAATTACCTTCTGGCAAGGGGCGTGCCTGAATCGAAGATCCTGACGGATCCGAAGGGCAATTCCACCTACGACAGCATTTACCGCGCGGCGAGCGAATACCAGCTGCACAATCCCATCATCATCACCCAGCAGTATCATCTGTACCGGGCACTGTACATCGCAGACGCCTGGAGCATGAACGCGACCGGCGTCGCGGCGCAGGACAGCTCTGCGCTCGGGAATATTTTCCGGATCATCCGGGAGTGGTTCGCGGGCATCAAGGACATGAACTACTGCTGGCAGAAAGTGACTCCGTAAAAGAAAGGAATCAGACATGAAAGTCGTCATCCTGGCGGGCGGTTTAGGCACCCGGATCAGCGAAGAGAGCCACCTTATTCCGAAACCCATGATCGAGATCGGCCGCAAGCCGATCCTCTGGCACATCATGAAGGAATACTCGCACTACGGCTTCCACGAGTTCAT
>DBVJ01000064.1:0-430 GCA_002308115.1 Lachnospiraceae bacterium UBA1267 | reverse complement strand
CCCTGGCGCGTGACCGTCGTGGACACCGGTTACGACACCATGACCGGCGGACGCGTGAAGCGCATCGAAAAGTATCTGAACGGCGAGCCTTTCTTCCTGACCTACGGCGACGGTGTTTCGGACATCGACATCCCGAAGCTTCTGGAGTTCCACAAGAAGAACGGCCACATCGCCACGATCACCGCGGTCAACATTGCCCAGATGAAGGGTGTGCTGCAGCTGTCTTCGGATGGCCTGGTGGAAGACTTCCGCGAGAAGGATGAAAATGATTCGACGCTGGTGAACGGCGGCTACATGGTCCTTGAACCCGAGATCTTCCGGTATCTGAAGGACGACACGACGATCTTCGAAAAGGAACCCATGGCCAGGCTGTCCAAGGAAGGCCAGCTCGACGCCTATCTCCACGAAGGCTTCTGGCAGTGCATGGATA
>DBVJ01000015.1:1978-5174 GCA_002308115.1 Lachnospiraceae bacterium UBA1267 | reverse complement strand
TTAGGGAAACCGCGTCTTCAGTGACGGAAAATGCTTTGATCATCGGCCGGATGTCGATGCTTCTTGTGCTCTTCTTCGTCTTTCTTTCGATCAGGATCTCTTCTTTCCGAAGCCAGTTTCCCAGCCTTTCGAAGAATGCGCGTCCGTCAGTCTCTTCATTCCGGAAACGAACCGTGTAATCCGCCTCCGCAAGGCTTGCCATGGCATTTTTCGACTTCTCAGGGAGAAGGCAGGCATCGGTGACCGTGAGGTCCGGAACGCAAACGGCATTCATCCGTGCGATCAATTCTTCCTTTCCGGGACAGGTCACGAACTCCGCGTCCATATACTCTCCGTCCGAGGTCAGTCCAAGGCCCAGCGGCGAGGCAAAGGTCATGATAATATGAGGAGAATAACCCCCTGTGAAAGCCATGTCAAGTTCCGCGCGGCGGAATACCTTCTGGAAATACCGCATGACGTCCAGATGCCCGATAAAGCGAAGATCGCCCTGTTTTCGGAATTTGAAACGGATCTTCATGACCGGGCCTCCCTTCCATTATAGCATACACCGCCTCCATAGGAAGCAGAGCCGCAGCCCGCGCATTTTTCTCTGCAGTTTGGCGTGACTTCAGCCCTGCTCGCCCGTTCCCACTCGCGCCTGAGGAAGCCTTTGGAAACGCCCGCGTCGATGAAATCCCAGGGAAGGATCTCGGTGAGGGAACGCTGTCTGTAATTATAAAAGTCGTAGGTTACGCCGCATTCTTCCATGGCCTCAAGCCACAGATCGTAACGCAGCTGTTCACTCCAGGCATCAAAGCGGGCGCCTTTCTGCCAGGCTCTTAAGACGACTTCCGCCACTCTCCGGTCTCCCCTTGCGAGAAGGCCTTCCAGTTCGGTCTGGTCCTCTTCATGATAATGATACTGAAGAGATTTCCAGTTGAGCATCGTGCGCATCGTGTCCTTCACGAGCATGGCGCGCCGAAGGAATTCTTCCGGCCGGCACATGACAGCCCACTGGAAAGGCGTGAAAGGTTTTGGCACGAAGAAGGAGGTCGAGGCCTGAACCTGCACTTTCTGCCCTTTGCGTTCTTCCTTCGGAATGGTGTCGTAATAGACGGCCGCGATCTTGTTGGAGAGTTCCGGGATGCCTCTCACGTCCTCGTCGGTCTCAAAAGGCTGTCCCAGCATGAAATACAGTTTCACACGCGTCCAGCCGCCTCTGAAGGCTTCTGCGGCGCCCGATAAGATCTCTTCTTCCGTGAGTCCCTTGTTGATCACGTTCCGAAGTCTCTGCGTACCGGCTTCCGGCGCAAACGTCAGACTGGACTTCTTGACGTCCTGGATCCTGCCCATCACGTCCAGAGAAAAGCTGTCGATCCTGAGCGACGGAATGCCGATGTTGATATGCCGTGCTTCGCAATACGGCACCAGGAATTCCAGAAGCTCCTTGAGGTCGCTGTAGTCGCTGGTTGCCAGGGAACTCAGGTTCACCTCGTCATAGCCGGAGGAACGAAGCATTTCCACTGCAGCCTTCTTGAGAAACTCAAGGTTTCTGTTCCGCGTCGGGCGGTAAATGACGCCGGCCTGGCAGAAGCGGCAGCCACGGATGCAGCCTCGCATAACTTCCAGCGTGGCCCTGTCCATAAAACCGCGGTCGAACGGAACGATCGGATTCAAAGGATACGGCAGGGTCCCGTCCATTTCCCGGACAGCCTGGCGGCGGATCGTTTTCGGCACTTCAGGATCATTTGGTCCGAAGGATGCGATCGTGCCGTCCTCATTGTAGCGCACGTCGTAGAAACGCGGCACATAAAGGCCCGGGATCTTCGCCAGTCTGCGAAGCGTATCTTCGCGGGAAAGCTTCTTCTCGAGGCAGTCTTTGTAGACTTCCACCATGTGGTCGTATTCCGTCTCAGCTTCGCCGATGTAGAATACGTCAAAAAACGGAGCGATGGGTTCGGGATTGACCGCGCAGGCGCCGCCGCCGATCACGATGGGATCGTCCGAGCTGCGCTCTTTGGAGAACAGCGGGATCCCCGCAAGGTCCAGAAGCTCCAGGACATTGGTATAGCAAAGCTCATACGAAAGCGTAATGAGGAGAAAATCAAAGTTTTTGACAGGCCGCTGGGATTCCACGGCAAACAGAGGGATCGAGCGCTCCCGCATCTTGTCCGCGCAGTCCGGCCAGGGATTGTAGACCCTGTCGCACATGGCGTCGTTCCTGCGGTTAAACTGTTCATAAATGATCTGCATGCCGAGGTTCGCGGTGCCGATCTCATAGACGTCCGGAAAACAGAACACGACGCGTACGGGAAACGCGTCGAAATCCTTGTTGTAACTGTTATACTCTCCGCCGATGTAGCGCTGCGGTTTTTCCACCGTAAGAAGCACATCGTCCGGCAGGGCAAGCCTTCTCATCAGGCGTCCTCCCATTTTCAGATGAGTTCCGGGAACTCCTTATTTTCGAAAGGCTGCCGCACCCGAAAGCACGGCAGCCCCTCTCAACTCTGGCTCACGATCAATCGTCGTATCTCTTGTTCCGGTTACGATCTTTGTTGTAAGACCGTCCGCCTTCGTAATCGTCATACTCACGATTGCCGCGCGGCTGATAGTTGTTCGCGTCCTTGATGGAGAACGAGAAGCGGCCCATCTTGTCCTTGCCGAGGCAGACGACGTCGACTTCATCGCCGAGCGCCAGCACGTCTTCGACCTTGTCCACGCGACGGTTCGCGATCTTCGAAATGTGGACCATGCCTTCCTTGCCGGGGGCAAATTCCACGAACGCGCCGAACTCCTTGATGGTGACGACCTTGCCGTGCAGCTTCTGGCCTTCGTAGAACTCGGTCACGATGGTTTCGACGGTCTTTCTGGCCTTCTCCATCATGTCGGGATCCGTGCCGCAGATCGAGACGGTTCCGTCCTCGGAAATGTCGATCTTGACGCCGCACTCTTCGATGATGCGGTTGATGACCTTGCCCTGCTTGCCGACGACTTCGCCGATCTTGTCGGTGTCGATCTGGATCGTGATGATCTTCGGCGCATACTTGGAAAGCTCCTTGCGGGGTTCCGGAATGGCCTTGGACATGACTTCGTCCATGATGTACAGACGGGCTTCACGGCAGCGGTCGATCGCGCCTTCGATGATCCTTCTGGTCAGGCCATGGATCTTGATGTCCATCTGGATGGCGGTAATGCCCTTGTGCGTGCCGGTGACCTT
>DBVJ01000015.1:0-1955 GCA_002308115.1 Lachnospiraceae bacterium UBA1267 | reverse complement strand
GGCCCTGGATATCGGTCAGAAGCACGAAATCATCGTCCGTTTCGCCGGTGACCAGGCCGCACGAGATACCGGCGACCATCGCCTTGATCGGAACGCCTGCTGCCATCAGGCTCATGCAGGATGCGCAGGACGATGCCATGGAGGTGGAGCCGTTGGATTCGAAAGTCTCCGAGACGCAGCGGATCGCATAGGGGAACTCTTCCTCAGTCGGGAGCACCGGCAGAAGGGCGCGCTCTGCAAGTGCGCCATGGCCGATCTCACGACGTCCCGGGCCGCGGGAAACCTTGGTCTCGCCGACGGAATAGGCCGGGAAGTTGTACTGATGCATGTAGCGTTTGGAAGTCACATTGACATCCAGTCCGTCGATCTTCTGCGCTTCGCTGAGGGGCGCAAGCGTGCAGACGTCGCAGATCTGTGTCTGTCCGCGGGTAAACATGGCAGAGCCGTGCACGCGCGGAATAATATCGACTTCGGCTGCCAGCGGGCGGATCTGGGTGATCGCCCGGCCGTCGGGACGCTTGTGGTCACGGAGGATCATTTTCCGGACCGTCTTCTTCTGATAGTTGTAGAGGGCTTCGTCGACCAGCGGGATCCACTCCTCGTGGCCGTTCTCCTTGAAGCGCTCGGTAAGAGCCAGCTTCATTTCGAAAATGTTGTTGTCCCTCTTCTGCTTCTCATCCGTGAACACGGCCTCTTCCATGACTTCCGCGGGGTAGACCGAGATCATGTCGTTCCAGAGTTCTTCCGGAATGACGTGGCTCTCATAAGCATGCTTTTCGCGGCCGCATTCGGCGACGATGCCGTCGATGAAAGCGATGATCTCACGGTTGACTTCATGCGCCTTGAAGATCGCGGCGATCATTTCTTCTTCCGGGATCTCCTTCGCGCCGGCTTCGATCATGATGACCTTCTCGCGGGTGGAGGCAACGGTCAGCTCCAGATCGGAGACCTTGCGCTGTTCGCTGGTGGGGTTGACGACGAGTTCACCGTCCACGCGGCCGATCTGGGTCGCGGCGATGGGGCCGTCAAAGGGGATGTCCGAGATGGTGACGGCGATGGAGGCGCCGAGCATCGCGGTGACTTCGGGGCCGCAGTCCGGATCGACACTGAGGACCAGCGCGTCCACGGTGACGTCATTGCGGTAATCCTTCGGGAACAGAGGACGCATCGGGCGGTCGATGACACGGCTGGTCAGAATCGCATGCTCGCTCGCGCGGCCTTCTCTCTTGTTGAAACCGCCGGGGATCTTGCCCACGGCATACATTTTCTCTTCATACTCGATGGAAAGCGGGAAGAAATCCACGCCTTCACGAGGCTGCTTGCTGGCAGTTGCGGTAACGAGCACCGTGGTGTCGCCATAGTGCATCAAAGCGGCGCCGTTCGCCTGCTTTGCGACGCGGTCGATATCGACCGTCAGCGTTCTGCCTGCCAGTTCCATTGAATACGACTTGTAGTTACCCATTTCTCTCTTGTACTCCTTCTCGCCCGACCGGGCATTATAAAATAAATGCGGTATCGGTCCCGCATAAGACCTTCGTTTCCGTCCGAAAGCATAGTACGAGGGGCGGTCATCCCGCCCCTCTGAAGAATTACTTTCTCAGGCCAAGTCTGTCGATCAGTTTGCGGTAGCGCTCGATGTCCTTCTTCTTCAGGTACTCGAGGAGGTTACGTCTCTGACCGACCATCATGAACAGACCGCGGCGCGAATGGTTATCTTTCTTGTTGACCTTCAGGTGCTCGGTGAGCTCCGTGATACGGGCCGTGAGGATCGCCACCTGGACTTCCGGCGAACCGGTGTCGCCTTCGGCAAGGCCGTACTCTTTGATGATAGCCGCTTTCTTCTCTTTCGTGATCATGGTGTTCTCCTTCCAAATCTTTTCTTACCCGTAACGAAGCGGAACGTCGGAGTTTCGATCCGCTGCGCAAGGGCGCACTGTGGTATATTAGCACTTTGA
>DBVJ01000035.1 GCA_002308115.1 Lachnospiraceae bacterium UBA1267 | reverse complement strand
ATCAAGAACATGAACCGGCGCTACCGGGAGACCTTCTCCGACGCGTCGAAACAGGAGATGGAGACCTTCATGCGCGTCTCTCCCTGCACGGAATGCAATGGCATGCGCCTGAAGAAATCCTCGCTGGCCGTGACCGTCGGAAAGGACAATATCTACGAGCTCACGAACCGTTCGGTCATCGATGTCATGGAAACCATGGCGGACTGGCAGCTGACCGAGATGCAGCGGACCATCGGCGCCGAGATCATGAAGGAGGTCCGCGCAAGACTCCAGTTTCTCGTGGACGTCGGTCTGGATTACCTGCTTCTCAGCCAGCAGGCCTCCACGCTTTCGGGCGGCGAGGCGCAGCGCATCCGGCTCGCGACCCAGATCGGCTCCGGCCTGGTGGGCGTGGCTTATATTCTGGACGAACCTTCGATCGGCCTTCATGAGCGGGACAACGGCAAGCTCATCAACACACTGAAGCATCTCCGCGATCTGGGCAATACGGTCATCGTCGTCGAACATGACGAGAACACCATGCGCGCGGCGGATTACATCGTGGACATCGGGCCCGGCGCAGGAGAGCACGGCGGCGAGGTCGTGGCATCCGGCAGCATCGAAGACATCGAAGCCTGCCCCGAATCGCTGACCGGCCAGTATCTTTCCGGGAAAATGTCCATCCCCACCCCGAAGGTACGCAGAAAGCCCACCGGCTGGCTCACGGTCCTCGGTGCACAGGAAAATAACTTAAAGAATATCGACGTGGACGTGCCGCTTGGCATCTTCACCTGCGTGACCGGCGTCTCCGGAAGCGGAAAATCTTCCTTGCTGGACGACATTATTGTGAAGAGTCTGGCAAAGAAACTGAACCGGGCGATTACGATCCCCGGCAAGCACAAAGAGATTCTTGGAACGGAAAAATTGGACAAGATCATTTCCATTGACCAGAGCCCGATCGGCCGTACGCCCCGTTCAAACCCGGCCACGTACACAGGCGTATTTGACCTCATCCGCGACCTGTTTGCGCAGACCAAGGAAGCCAAGGCACGCGGCTACTCGAAAGGCCGCTTCAGTTTCAACGTAAAGGGCGGACGCTGCGAGGCCTGCTCCGGCGACGGTATCGTCCGGATCCAGATGCATTTTTTGCCCGACGTCTACGTGCCCTGCCAGGTCTGCCACGGCAAGCGCTACAACCGTGAGACGCTGGAGTGCCAGTACAAAGGGAAGAGCATTTCCGAGGTGCTGGACATGACTGTAGAAGAAGCGCTCCGCTTCTTCGAACGTGTGCCGCAGATCCGCACGAAGATCCAGACCCTTTACGACGTGGGCCTGGGTTATGTGCGTCTCGGACAGCCGTCCACGGAGCTTTCGGGCGGCGAAGCGCAGCGTATCAAACTGGCCGCGGAACTTTCCAGGCGCGCGACCGGCCGTACGATCTATGTGCTGGACGAACCGACCACAGGACTGCATTTCGAGGACATCCGGAAACTGGTCGAGATCCTCCACAGACTGGTCGAAGGCGGCAACACCGTCATCGTGATCGAACACAATCTGGACGTCATAAAGAACGCGGACTACATCATCGACATGGGCCCGGAGGGCGGTGAGCGGGGCGGAACGGTAGTTGCCTGCGGCACGCCGGAAGACGTTTCGAAGGTGCCTCGGAGCTACACGGGTCAATTCTTAAAGAAGATCCTGCAATGATCCCCGGATGGTCAAACGCTCCGGGAGGAAGGAAAGAACATGACATTTGAAGAGAAGAAAATGGAATACGCACGGCTCATCGTGAAGGCAGGCGTCCATGTCCGGAAAGGACAGACCGTCTTCATCCGCTGCGCCGTTGAACATTATGAGTTCGCCCGTCTGGTCACGCGTTACTGCTATGAAGAAGGCGCCCGTGAAGTCATCGTACGGTATGGAGACACCAAGACCGCACGCATGCGCTATGATTTCGCCCCGGTGGAGGTGTTCAGGAGTTTCCCGGAGTGGGATGCCAGGATGTTCACCACATTTGCCAAAAATGACGTGGCCTTCATCAACATCGTCGGCGAGGATCCGGAAGCCATGAAGGGTGTGGATCCCGAGAAGATCTCCGCCGCCGTCAAAGCGTCCTCGGAGGCCCTCAAAGAGTACCGGAAGCTTCAGAGCACGATGGCCTTCAAATGGAACATCGTGGCGATCCCGGAACAGGCCTGGGCGAAGAAGGTCTACCCCGGCGACAATGAGAGCGTTGCGGTGACCCGGCTCTGGAATGCGATCTTCGGCACCGTGCGTGTCGGAGAGGGAGATGCCTACGAACAGTGGATGGCCCATGCCGAGAACCTTCAGAAGAAAAGGGAGGCATTGACCGCATACCAGTTTAAAACACTGCATTACACCAATGCGCTCGGGACCGATTTCACGGTAGGCCTTGTCAAAAACCACCGCTGGGAAGGCGGCGCGGACCGCGACCGCGTGGACGGCGGCCCCTTCTTCGCAAATATGCCGACCGAGGAAGTCTTCACGATGCCTGACAACCGTGTCGCGGAAGGAAGGCTCGTCGCGGCGCTTCCGCTTTCTTACCACGGGAATCTTATTGAAAACTTCGAGTTCACGTTCAAGGACGGAGAAGTTTGGGGCTTTAAGGCGGAAAAGGGAGAAGAGGTGCTTAAAAGAATGCTGGAGCAGGACAGCGGAGCAAAACGTCTCGGCGAATGCGCGCTCGTACCGTTCCCGAATCCGGTGTCTTCACAGGGCGTTTTGTTCTATGATACGTTGTTTGATGAAAATGCGGCCTGCCACTTCGCGCTCGGCGCCTGCTATGAGACCAATCTGGAAGGCGGTGAGAACATGTCTGAGGAAGAACTCAGGGAGCACGGCGCGAACCAGTCCCTGATCCACGTGGACTTCATGATCGGAACGGAAGATCTGAGGATCGTCGGCACGACATGGGACGGAGAGGAGATCACCGTCTTCGAGAACGGCACCTGGGCGTTCTGACAGGGATCCGTTACATACGGCTGAAACGAAGGCTGCCTCTTGACAGAGGCAGCCTCATTTGTTATCTTGATTTGCGACTGGTTCGCAAATTGAATGACGGCGGAAGCCCGAACGGACCTGAAACGAGGGAATTCATGCCAAAGTACAATACAAAACAGAGAGCGCTTCTGATGGACTTTCTGACGGCACGGGCCGATCAGGAGTTTACCGCGCGCGAGATCGCCGAAGCGCTGAAGCCTCAGGGGATCAGCCTCAGCGCGGTCTACAGGAATCTCGCGGATCTGGAGGAAGATGGCCTCCTCACGAGACGGACACGCCAAAAAAGCCGGGAGAACCAATATCGTTATGTCGGCGGCTCCAGCTGTGCGGAAGCACTCCACTTAAGCTGCAAAGTCTGCGGGAAGACGATCCACATGTCCGGACAGGAGACTGAGTTTTTTGTAAAGACCATTGCCGCGAACGACCGTTTCTTCCTGGACCGGCATGAGACCGTTCTCTATGGAACCTGCAGAAACTGCCGGAAGAAGGCCGGGGAGGATGAACGATGAAACGTGTATCCGTTTTTCTTTCCATACTGCTTCTTGCCGGCGCGATGACCGCCTTTTCAGGCTGTGGAAACGCCGGGAGGCCATCCGAAGACACCGAGACGAAACTCCGGGTCGTGACGACCATTTTTCCGCTCTATGACTGGGCCCGCGAGCTGATCGGCGGCCGGGAGGATGAGATCGAACTGATCTGTCTTCTGGAGAACGGAGCCGATTATCATTCCTTCCAGCCCTCCGCCGCGCATATCGCAAGGATCGCCGAAGCGGACGTCTTCATTTTCACCGGCGGCGGCTCGGAAGCCTGGGCCGAGGAGGCGGTCAAGAACCGGAGAAATCCATCACAGAAAGCGGTCCGTCTCTTTACCGTCCTGGAGGACCGTCTGCTCCTTGAGGAACATGTGGAAGGCATGGAAGAGGAGCACGAGGAGGACAATGACGTCGAATACGACGAGCATCTGTTCCTTTCTCTCGTGAACGCGAAGCGGGCAGTTTCCGCGATCGCCGGGGCGCTACGGGAAGCAGATCCGGCGCACAAGGCGGATTTCGAGGCCAATGAAGCGGCGTATCTGGAGAAACTTTCCGCGCTGGATCAGGCCTATCGGGAGACTGTACAGAATGCCCGGCGGGACACGATCCTCTTCGGAGACCGTTTCCCCTTCCGCTATCTATGTGAAGATTATGGGCTTAGGTACTATGCAGCCTTTCAGGGCTGCTCCGCGGATGCAGAGGCCAGTTTCCAGACAGTCGCCTTTCTTTCAGAGAAAGTGAAGGAATTGTCCCTTCCTTCGGTACTCACGCTGGAGAAATCCGACCATAAACTCGCAGAGACCATCATTTCTGCTTCCGGGCTCAAAGGAGTGGAGATCATCACCATGGATTCCATGCAGGCCGTGACGCCCAAAGAACGTTCGGAAGGCGCGTCCTATCTTCGGAGCATGGAGAAGAATCTGGAAGCGCTCGGGAAAGCGCTCAACTGAATATGGACGTGAAAATCGCACCGAAAAAAGCACAGCTCAAATGTATCCGCCTGACACTGGGTTATGACGGCGAGGAACTCCTTAAGGGGCTCGATTTTGCCGTTTACCGGGGAGATTACCTCTATATCCTGGGAGAGAACGGGTCAGGCAAGACAACCCTGATGAAGGCCGTTTTAGGGCTTATAAAGCCCCTCTCCGGATCGATCGTCTACGGAGACTCGGTAGATCACCGTTCGATCGGCTATCTGCCGCAGAAGACGGTGATCCAGCAGGACTTTCCCGCAACCGTATGGGAGATCGTGCTGTCCGGTTTTGAAGGCCGTCGCGGCCTTCGCCCGTTCTATACGAGAGAAGAGAAAGCCGAGGCATTGTCCTGGCTTGGGAAAATGAACATCAGCGCACTGAAGGACAAGTGTTTCCGCGAACTCTCGGGCGGACAGCAGCAGCGCTGCATGATTGCGATGGCACTTGCCGCCTCGCCCGACCTGCTGGTGGCCGAC
>DBVJ01000058.1 GCA_002308115.1 Lachnospiraceae bacterium UBA1267 | reverse complement strand
GCCCATGCCGCAGGTCACGAACACCATGTCCGCGCCCTTGATGATATTGGTCAGATCCTCCGTGCTCTCTTCCGCGGCTTTCTCGCCCTGGGAAGGATCTGCGCCGCAGCCCAGACCTCTGGTCAGTTTCTGACCGATCTGAAGGATGTTGGACGCCTTGCAGAGCTGAAGCACCTGCTTATCCGTATTGACGCCGACGAACTCGACGCCGCTCAGATTCTCTTCGACCATCCGGTTGACTGCGTTGTTGCCTGCTCCGCCGATACCGATGACGACCAGACGTGCTCCGGAGTTCTCTTCATTGACATTGATTTCCAGCATGGTTCTGTATCTCCTTAACCTTAGCCGCTTATAGGACATTTTCAACCTGAAACGACGGAAATACGGGTAAAATACAGCCGGATTCTCATCTGGTTGTCTTACGCGCAGTCCCCATCCTCAAACAGGTTCAATTTATGTTAGATAAAAACTTACGAAAAGTCAAGACAAAATGAAAGGCAAAAAAGAGTTTTTGGAAAAGAGAAAGATGCGCTCATTCCGTGTCGACTGAAAACCAGTAGGACCGGTACGGATCGTCCGGATCGAAATCTTCCATGTGGAGAACGCCCGAAAGTCCTTCATACTGGTCATACTGGTATGTGATCTCGTGCAGTTTTTCCAGCATGTTTTCGTATCCGCCCAGAGAGACCCGCACCTTCCGGAAAGAAAGCGTGAACTGTGTTCCCTGAACATACAGCGAATCTGCTGGAAGTCCGACCTCGCCGGTCATCTTGAAAATCGAACAACACTGTTCATAGACCGCGGCGTCCTCGGGACTGAACACCGGTTTCTTCAGCATATCGCTCCGGATAAAGCCGATACCGGCGAGTTTTGGATAAGCCACTTCCAGATGCTCAGGGGCCGGGATCCGCACCCCGTAGCTGTTGTAATAGTTTGCGGAAGCATCCGTCGCGATCACAAATGCGGGAACGGATTCCTTCACAGTGATCACGGCGCTCTGAAGGCCGCTCAGCTTCACGGAAGCCGCGTCGAAAGCTTCATTCTTCCGGAAGCCGGACAGTTGGTTATACAACACTTTATAAAGCCTTTTGTCCTCTTCTTCCGGGTAAAACAGTTCCGAGACCTGCTCGTCGGACAGCTGGCGGTTTCCTTCCACTTCGAAGGTCTTCACCTTGACGAAATAAAGCACAAGAACGGCCGCCGCGGCCAAGAGGATCACCGCAGCGAGGATCAGTATCCATTTCCGGTTCTTTTTCTTCCGCTTCTTCCGGGCAGGCCGTTTCTCTGCGGAAGGCTTTTCTTCCTGTTTCATCCCTGGTCTCTCCAAAAAAGGCCGCCTGAAAGACCGGGCTTATTCACCCGGCAGTTCTCTCACGAGTTTCTTGAAAATGTCTCCGCGCTGTTCATAGCTTTTGAACATGTCCCAGCTCGCGCAGGCCGGCGAAAGAAGCACGTTCTCGCCCGGAAGCGCAGCTTCATACGCCTTTTGAACAGCTTCTTCCATGGAAGACACGAAAACCACGTTGGTAAAGCCGTACTTCTCCGCGGTATCCGCGATCTTCCGGGCCGTTGTGCCCATGAGGATGAGAAGTTTGACCTTGTCGCCGAATTCCTTGATCCAGTCGTCAAATTCAGAGCCTTTGTCATAGCCCCCGCCGATGAGGACAGTCTTCGAATTCATCGCGCGGATTCCCTGGATGGCCGCGTCAGGATTGGTGCCTTTGGAATCGTCATAATAGCGCACACCGTTCACGGTCCTGGTGAACTCGATGCGGTGCGAGACCGCACGGAATTCCTTCACGACCTGAAGCGTCGTTTCACGAGGCACGTTCATGGCGTCGGAAACAGCGATCGCGGCCAGAATGTTTTCATAGTTGCAGCGCCCGACAAGGTGCACTTCATCTGTCCGGAGAAGCGCGGTATTCACGCCGTCCTCGGCGGCGTAGAGCGTATCCCCTTTGAGATAGTAACCGTCTTTCAGTTCATGAAGCCCGGAAAACCATAAGACCTTCGGTCCCTGAAGATGCTCTCCAAATGCTCTGAGCCGCTCATCCTCCCAATTCATGACCACGGTATCATCCGCGTCCTGGTTCTCCGTGACCCTCTCCTTTGCTTCCGCATAGGCTTCCATGGTATGGTGCCGGTTCAGATGATCGGGTGTGATGTTCAGAATGGCGGAAACATGCGGATGGAAGGTGTCGACTGTCTCCAGCTGGAAAGAAGACAGTTCCACGGTTGTCACGGATCCCTCCCTGGTTTCGGAAACCTTTTCCGTATAAGGCGTTCCGATGTTGCCTACGGTAAAAGCCCTGGCTTCTCCGAAAGCGGCCTTCATGATGTCTCCCACCAGTGTCACGGTGGTCGTTTTCCCGTTGGTGCCGGTGATACCGATCACGGTCCCGCGCTCAAAAAGCCAGGCAAACTCGATCTCCGAAAGAACCTTGAGGCCGGCTTTTCGTATACCGGCCACAAGCGGAATGTCCGTCGGGATCCCGGGACTGATCACGGCGAATTCCGCTTCCCGAAGGATCTCCTCCGGGAGCTCTCCAAGAACGATCCTCACCGGACCGGAGATTTTCTTTTGGATCTCTTCGGGATCCAGATTCGTGTTGCCGTCGTACAGCACCACGGACTTTCCCTCTCTGAGGGCCAGGTCCGATGCGTGGATGCCGGATCCGCCGGCGCCGAGCACAAGTACGGTATTGTTCATATCATTCTCTCTTTATCTTTGCTGTCAGCCCGCAAGCCAGGAAACGAGACACATGAAGAACGTGACGACGGTGAACGCCGCAACGATCCGTGTCTCCGACCATCCGCATTTTTCAAAATGATGATGGATCGGAGCCATTTTAAACAGCCTTTTGCCATGCGTCAACTTAAAGAATCCCACCTGCAGAATGACGGACACGACTTCAATGAGATACAGCAGTCCGAAAATCAGGATGAACCAGCCCATCCGAAGCACGATCGCAGCCGAAGCCACATAGGCGCCGATGGCCAGAGATCCGGTGTCTCCCATGAAGACTTTGGCCGGATAGGCATTGAAAATGAGGTAACCCAGAAGCGCTCCGCCAAGCGCACCGGAAACGATCGCGACCGTCCCCTGGGACCCTGCGGAAACAAACAGAAGATAGAACGCCACGACCGAGGTGACGCTGGCCAGAAGCCCGTCCAGACCGTCGGTGAAATTGGTGCCGTTGTCCGTACCCATGACGGCGAGGAATACGAAGGGAATGTAAAGCCATCCCATGTCCCACTCTTTGCCGCCGGTGAAAGGCAGGATCACCTTTGTTCCGATCTTGTCCGAGAAGAAGCAGTAAAGCGCAAAGCCCACGGTGACCACGAACTGGCAAAGGAACTTCTGCCAGGCCTTGAAGCCTTCCGACTGTTTCTTGACGACTTTAAGATAATCGTCCACGAAGCCGATCAGCGCAAAGGACACGGTCATGAGAAGTATCGGCAGAAGAAGCGCCCAGTCCGCCTGATTGATCAAGCCGAAAACGACGCTGACAACCAGCGTCGCGATCAGGAAACCGATGCCGCCCATGGTCGGTGTTCCCTGCTTTTTCAGATGCGCCTGAATGCCTTCCTTGCGGACCTGCTGCCCGAATTTCAGTTTGTGAAGCAGCGGGATCAGAACCGGCAGCAATAATACAGTCAGCACAAAACCGGCCAGCACCGGCCAGAACAGTTCGAGGTTCATACGTTCCTCTCCTCTCGTGATCTCCCAGGGAAAGCCTCTGTGGTTTCAGGGCATGCCCTTGGCCACAGGGGCTTCCTGTCTTTGGGAGGATGAATGGTCATTCTTCAGGCTGTTCCTCTGAGGGATCGATCCAGTCGATGGTATCCTCAGGGTCATCCACATTGGGCTCTCCGCCCGATCCGTCGTCGGTCCCGTCGGTTTTATGGATGTCGGACCAGTCATACTGATACGCATCCGGATCGTCGGCGCGGTACACGTTGTAATAGGTGTAAAGCCTCTTGAAAATGCTGGAGGCAAGCATCTGAGCCGGAACCGAGGAAGACTGGTCTTCCACGTTGGGCTCATCGATCACGACATAGACGATGAATTCGGGGTCTTCGACCGGCGCGGCTCCGATGAAGGATACCACGTATTTTCCGGTGCCGCGCGGCAGTTTTTCGGAAGCGCCCGTCTTGCCGCCCAGATCGTAGCCGTCCGGATTCAGCCAGAAGTTCGCGGTTCCGTTCACGCAGACGTAGCGGAGGCAGTCTTTGATGTAATCCGAAGTGCTCTGGGAAATGGTCCTTCTCACCAGCGTGGGTTCGACCTGTTTCACCGTATTGCCCAGACTGTCCGCGATCCGGGTGACGATATGGGGCTGATAATAATAACCGCCGTTCAGGATGGACGCGTACATGGAGGCAAACTGCACCATCGTCACCGCGTAGCCCTGTCCGAAGGTGTTCGTCGCGAGTTCGATCTCTCCAAGGGATTTCTCCGGATAGATCATATAAGCCGTGTTCGCTTCGCCCGGAAGGTCGATGCCGGTCTTAACGCC
>DBVJ01000050.1:264-3142 GCA_002308115.1 Lachnospiraceae bacterium UBA1267 | reverse complement strand
CCGACCGCGACAAGCTGGTCTGCTCGAAGGGACATGCCGGCCCGGCGGTCTATGCCGTTCTGGCGCTTAAAGGCTATTTCCCCTATGAGAAGCTTCGGACGCTGAACCGTCCCGGAACCGATCTTCCGAGCCATTGCGACCGGAAGAAGACCGTAGGCGTCGATATGACGACGGGCTCTCTCGGCCAGGGCACCTCGCTTGCGGCCGGCATGGCGCTGGGCGACCGGATCGCAGGCCGGAAATGCCGCACCTACCTCATTACCGGCGACGGCGAGACGGACGAAGGACAGCTCTGGGAAGCCGCGATGTTCACGGCTGCGAAGAAGATCACGAATCTGACCTGGCTTGTGGACTGGAACAAGAAGCAGCTGGACGGATATACGAAGGACATCCTGGACATTTTCGATCTGGAGGCCAAATTCAGGGCTTTCGGCTTTGACGCGGTCACTGTAAAGGGCGACGACGTGGAAGCGATCTACGAAGCGCTCACGAAGGAAGTCACGGACAAACCGCGCGCCATCATTCTGGACACCGTGAAGGGCGCCGGCGTCAAAGAGATCGAAGAAACTTTCGGCAATCACAGCATGACCAAAGGTCCCGAAGTGTTCGAAGGATGGCTTCATGAGCTTCGGGAGAAGCTTCAGGCGCTCGGCGGCACGGAAAATGATCCGATCCCGGGCAATCCCGAGAAGAACGCCGGAAAAGCAGAGCTTCGTCTTCTGGAGCCCAGAGAGGATGAATGCGAAGAGGAGTGCGGACCGAAGGTCGTCTATACCGGCACGCAGGATTCCAGACTTTACAAAGAAGTGCTTGGCAAAGAGATCGCTGACATTCTGGAGAAGGATCCCTGGGCCGTCTATCTGGATGCGGACCTCATGAGCTGCATCGGCGCGGCGAAGCTTCCGTCCGTGACGGACCGCGCGATCGACTGCGGCGTCGCGGAGGCCAACATGATCGGCGTGGCTGCCGGCCTTTCCGCCGTCGGCTTCCATCCCATTGCGCATTCCTTCGGCCCGTTTGCCTCCAGAAGATGCTTTGACCAGCTTTTCCTGTCCGTTGCCTACGCAGGAAACTCCGTGACGGTTCTCGGAACCGATCCCGGCATCACCGCAGCCTTCAACGGCGGCACGCACATGCCCTTTGAAGACATGGCCGTGTACCGCGCGATTCCCGGCGCCGTCGTCACGGACGTCACAGACGTTCCGATGCTGAAGTCGCTCCTCCGGCTCTACAAAGACATGCCGGGCCTCAAATACATCCGTATTCCCCGTAAGGAATCCTATACGGTCTACGCGGAAGACAGCCGGTTCACCGTCGGCAAGGGTGTCGTGCTTCGTCAGGGCGACGACGTTCTCATCGTCGCGGCGGGCATCATGGTCCATGAAGCGCTTCAGGCCGCGAAAGAACTCGAAAAGTTCGACATTTCCGCCTGCGTCGTCGACCCGGTGACCGTGAAACCGCTGGATGCGGAGCTGATCCGCGACCGTGCGGAGCGCACCCGTGCCGTGGTGGTCTGCGAGAACCACAACGTGATCGGCGGCCTGACAAGCGCCGTGGAGGATGTGTTGTTCGGGAAGCACCTGAAGGTCGGCCGCGTCGCGGTAGAAGACGTCTTTGGCGAAGTCGGGCCGCAGGATTATCTCCGTGAACGCTTCGACCTGAGCTCGGACCACATCGTAAGAGAGGTCCGGAGAGTGCTCGGAAGGTAAGACCGCAGAAAAATCTTCAAAATCAGATCGGTGTACCGATTGAGGGAGCGCCTAAAATGTGCTATGATTATAATAGCATATTGTGGGCGCTTCTTTTCGCGAAAGAGCAATGGAAACGTCCCCAATGGACAATACGAAGGAGAAAATACTTCATGAAGAAGACAATCGTGATCATCGGCGCCGGCGTGACCGGATCGAGTATCGCGCGGTACCTTTCGCGGTACGATGCGGACGTCCTGGTCCTCGAGAAGAGCGAGGACGTCTGTACGGGCACCTCGAAGGCAAACTCTGCGATCGTCCATGCCGGATTCGACGCGAATCCGGGTTCTCTGATGGCGAAGTACAATCTGGAAGGCTCCGAAATGATGGAAGCGCTTTCCGAAGAACTCGACATCCCTTATGACCGCTGCGGTTCGCTGGTCGTCTGCCTTTCGGAGGACGGAATCCCCGGCCTTGAGGCGCTTTTGGAAAAAGGCCACAAGAACGGCGTCCGCGATCTTGAGATCATTGGCCGCGAACGTCTTAAGGAGATGGAACCCAATATCGCAGATGAAGCGGCGGCCGCCCTCTGGGCACCGACCGGCGCGATCATCTGCCCCTTCGAACTGACCATTGCGCTTGCGGAAAATGCGGCGGTGAACGGCGTGGAGTTCCGCTTCAATACGGAAGTGCTCAAGGTCGAGAAAGACTGGCAGGGCTTCTTCATTGAAACAAGCGACGGAACGATCCATGCGGACGCCGTGGTGAATGCCGCCGGCGTTTACGCGGACATTTTCCATAATCAGGTGTCGGAGGACAAGATCCACATCACCCCGAGAAAGGGCGAATACCTGCTCCTCGATCACGAGGCCGAGGGCTTCGTCCGTCATACGGTATTCCAGCTCCCCGGCAAGTTCGGCAAGGGCGTGCTGGTCACCCCCACCGTCCATGAAAACATCCTGGTGGGCCCCACCGCCATCGACGTTGAGAACAGGGAAGGGACCAACACCACCCAGGCGGGGCTGGACGAGGTGAGGACCAAGTCCGGCATCGCGGTGACGGGTCTGCCCCTGAACCAGGTGATCACCAGCTTCGCCGGCCTGAGGGCCCACGAGGACGCTCACGAGTTCGTCATCGGGGAACCGGAGGACGCCCCCGGCTTCTTCGACTGCGCCGGCATCGAATCTCCC
>DBVJ01000050.1:0-243 GCA_002308115.1 Lachnospiraceae bacterium UBA1267 | reverse complement strand
GGCCGACAGCATCGCGGAGAAACTGGGACTGGCGGAGAAGAAGGACTTCATCGCCACGAGGAAGGGGATCCTGGATCCCAAGGAACTGACGAAAGAGGAATACGCGGAACTCATCCGGAAGGAGCCTGCCTACGGGCAGATCATCTGCCGCTGCGAGCAGGTCACCGAAGGGGAGATCCGGGACGCCATCCGGCGCCCGGTGGGCGCCAGGAGCCTGGACGGCGTGAAGCGCCGCACCCGGGC
>DBVJ01000117.1:7037-7345 GCA_002308115.1 Lachnospiraceae bacterium UBA1267 | reverse complement strand
ACGCCGAGCTGCAAGATGTGCGCGGACCGCGCGGTCAAGTATCAGCTCATTCAGAACCGCCTTCTCGAGAACGGCGGAACGCCCGACATTACCCGCGGCACGCTTGAGGGCGATATTGCGCCCGGCGAGATCACCTTCTACCGCCTGCAGTGCGACAGCGAAGGCGTGCTCCGCTCCTACATCGCGGAAGGAGAGGTCCTGCCCGTTCCGACAACAAGCTTCGGCGGCATCGGTGTCTTCGCGATCCCGGAGATGGGCCGTTTCTACAGACACGTGCTCCTTGAGAAGCATTATCCGCATCACGGCGC
>DBVJ01000117.1:4824-6994 GCA_002308115.1 Lachnospiraceae bacterium UBA1267 | reverse complement strand
ATGTACAACCAGCCCAAGAGCCTGCCCTATCCCACCGAGAATCCCTTCGCGTAAAGCGATTGCCAAAAGCCAAAAGAACCGCCGGGCCTTCGTCCGGCGGTTCTCCTTTTTCCGGCGCGGGCCTCTGTTTCCGGCTGGTATCGTTTTCGGAGAATATTCGCTCTTTGTCCGAAAAAACATCGACAAACAGTCTCATTTGATGGTAAAGTAAACTTTGAATAACCGATTTTGTTTTCGGCTTTGGGAGGAGAAAATGCCCAAAAAGTCCATATCTGAAATGAACCTGTTCGAGCGGCTGCACCACAGTCTCGGCGGCAAGACTTTCCGCGCCATCATTCTGTTCGCGCTGGTCCTGTCGATCGTCTCCGTAGGTTTTGGCTTCTTCCTCTACGCATCCTCGGTCCGGAGAGATTTTCGAAACCGCGCCTGGCAGATGGCCCGCACCGCGGCCCATCTCATCGATACGGAAGAAGTTCTGGATGAGGCAGGTCTGGTCGGTTATTATTTTAATAAAGCCACAGAGGAGGAGCGGCTCGCGTTCCAGGACAAGAGTTCCCCGCTGCTCTCCCGCTTCGATATAGTGCGGACCGAGGCATTTGAGAATCTCCGGCACACATTGCTCGATATTCAGGAGTCGAACGGCGGCATCGGCGCATTCACCTGCATTCTGGATCGCGAGACGAACCGGCGGATCTTCGTTGCGGACTCCGATCCGACCGATGGGTTCTGCCCTCCCGGAAGCTGGGACTATTATACGGAAGAGAACATGAAAGACCTGACGGAAGGCCGCCAGTATTTTCTGGATAATCTCTTCGGCGTCGGAAAGATCAATGCGACAACGATCCACATGGATCCTTACGGGTACCGCATCACGGGCGCCGTGATCGTCGGCACAGTGGATGAGTCCCAGGTCTATGTCTGTTTCGACATCGATATGAACGACATCCGAAAGACGCTTACCCGCTTCTTCTGGATCTACGTGGGCGTCGTCGCGCTCATCACGATCCTGGCGGTCGTTAACGCCGTCCTCTACATGAACAGAGTCACGGTGCGGCCGCTCAACCAGCTCGCCGAAGCTGCGCGGGCATACACGGAAGACCGCGACGACACCGAACGCAATGCGCGTCATTTCGGCAGTCTGGAGATCCATACCGGCGACGAGATCGAGGCCTTAAGCCTTACCATGAAAGACATGGAGGCGGATCTCGGTAAATATATAAACAACCTCACAAGGATCGCCGCGGAGCGCGAACGCTTGAGCACCGAGCTCAACCTCGCGACGCGTATCCAGGAATCCATGCTGCCCAGCACTTTCCCGGCATTCCCCGGCCGCAAAGAGTTCGACGTTTTCGCAAGCATGGATCCCGCGAAAGAAGTCGGCGGCGATTTCTATGATTTCTTCCTGGTCGACGACGACCACCTTTGCCTGGTCATTGCCGACGTATCCGGAAAAGGTGTCCCCGCTGCCCTCTTCATGATGGCCACCAAGATCATTCTCGCGAACCACGCGAAAATGGGCAAGTCCCCCGCGCAGATCCTCACAGACACGAATGCGCTCATCTGCGACAACAACCCGGAGGAAATGTTCGTCACGGTCTGGCTGGGCATTCTGGAGCTCTCTACCGGAAAGCTGACCGCTTCAAACGGCGGACATGAGTATCCGGCAGTCATGGAACCCGGCGGCAGATACGTGCTCATCCGCGACAGGCACAGCCTGGTCGTCGGCGGCATGTCCGGCACCGTGTACACCGATTACGAACTGAAACTCAAGCCCGGATCCAAGCTCTTCCTCTACACCGACGGCGTGACGGAAGCGACCGATGCCGAGAAGGAACTTTTCGGATCAGACCGTATGCTTTCCGCCCTCAACGCGCATCTCGCTTTCGGTCCCGAACACACGCTCCGTGCCGTGCGGTCCGCCGTTGAAGATTTCGCTGAAGGCGCCGAACAGTTCGATGACATCACCATGCTTTCGGTGGAATATCTCGGGAAATAACAATGAGTTCTTCTGTCTATACACTCTCCACTTCTCTCGGCATGATCCGCGGAACCGAACGCGAAGACTGCAAGGTCTTCCTGGGGATCCCTTTTGCGCATGCCGGGCGCTTTGAATATGCAGAGCTTGCCGAGCGTCTCACCGAGGACCCGAAGGAAATCTTCGACGCGACCA
>DBVJ01000117.1:3223-4794 GCA_002308115.1 Lachnospiraceae bacterium UBA1267 | reverse complement strand
CCGACGCGCAGATTCTATCAGAAAGAGTTCCGGGAAGGCGATGAATTCACCTACAGTGAGGATTGCCTGAACGTCAACATTTTCACGCCGAAAGAAACCGGCAACTGTCCGGTCATCCTCTTCTTCTACGGCGGCGGTTTCGATTCCGGTCTGAACAATGAAAATACTTTCGACGGCGCAGGCTTCGCACGCCGCGGGATCGTCACGGTCTTCGCCAACTACCGGGTCGGCGTACTGGGCTACTTTACGCATGAGGAGCTTCAAAAGCGTTACGGGCGCGACGGCAATTTCGGCCTGGACGACCAGTTCAAAGCCATCCGCTGGGTGAAAAAACACATTGCCGAATTCGGCGGAGACCCGGAAAACATCACCCTCATGGGCCAGAGCGCCGGCGCGATCTCCGTGCAGTATCTGTCGCTCATGAAGGAGAACAAAGGCCTTTTCCGCCGTGCAGTCATGATGTCGGGCGGCGGCCTTTTCCCGAAGTTCTCGCTGCCGAAGCCTGCGGGCGAAACGCATGGCTACTGGCTGGAATTCATGAAAGATGCCGGCGCGGAGACATTTGACGAATTCAGAAATGTCCCGCTCTCAAAGCTCTTCGACGCGGTGGAGAAGATCCACGCGGACCGGAAAGACAGCATCTATTACACCATGCCTGTCGTAGACGGTGTGCTGCTTCCGCGCCCGGTCGATGAGATGATCCGGACGCCGCTGCCCGTCGGCTACATGCTGGGCTATTCCAATACAGATATGTATGCGCCGGTCATGGCCTTCATCGGGAACCGTTTTGGGAAGAAAAACCGGGCCTATATCTATTACTTTGACCTGGACGCGCCCGGCGACGGCAACAAAGCCTTCCACGCCGCGGATCTCCGTTACATGTTCGAGACCTTTGACCGCTCGTGGCGGCCTTTCGATGCGCGGGACCGGGAGGCAGGTCAGGAACTCGCTTCCTACGTCGCGAATTTCGCCCGGACCGGCGATCCGAACGCGCCCGGCCTTCCGGAATGGCAGCGTGCGAAGAAAGGCTCCGCGAAAGTCCTCCACATTGCCCGTGAAGGCACGAAAACGGGCCGTACAAGCTTTTTCAGGACTGCGAGGAACTTTCTCCGGCATCCTTCGCCAAAGGCCTGAAAAGGCCAAAAAAGACCCCGTCCCTTTGACAGAGGGGCGGGGTCTTTTTGATGGTCTCTCTTCGATCAGGCGATCTCTGAGAGGAACTTTTCAATTTCTTCCACGGTCGTAAAGGACATGACCTTTTCCGCGATCTCGTCCGCTCTCTCCTTCGTCCATCCGGAAATGCATTTCCGTACCTGAAGGACGCTCGGCGCCGAAACGCTGAATTCCGTCAGACCGAAGGCCATCAAGAGCGGGATCAGTTTCGGGTTCGCCGCCGCCTCGCCGCACATGCCGACCGGAATACCGGCCTTTCTGCCTTCCACGATGGTACGCTCGATCATCCGGAGCACCGCCGGCTGAAGTGCCGAGTAGAGATACGCAACGTTCTGGTTGCCGCGGTCGCAGGACATGGTGTAGCCGGTCAGGTCGTTGGTGCCGATCGAGAAGAAGTC
>DBVJ01000117.1:0-3100 GCA_002308115.1 Lachnospiraceae bacterium UBA1267 | reverse complement strand
CAGGTGATCAGCGGGAACATGATCTTGATGTTTCCATAAGCGCTTGCGCGGAGGATCGCACGAAGCTGCGTGCGGAAGAGCTCCCTGTTCTTCAGGCAGTAGCGGATGGCGCGGAAACCCATGAAAGGATTCTCTTCCTTCTCGAGTCCCATATAAGGGATCTCTTTGTCGCCGCCGATGTCCAGCGTACGGATGATGAGCGGCTTGTCCTTCAGGACCAGCGCAGCCTTCTGGTAGGCTGCAAACTGTTCTTCTTCTGTGGGGATCGCGCTCCGGTCCATGAACAGGAATTCCGTACGGAAGAGCCCGACGCCCTCACCGTCGAATTCCAGCACTTTCTCCGCGTCGTCGGGCTTGCCGATGTTGCAGACCAGTTCATACTCCGTCCCGTCCGCGCTCACCGTCCGAAGACCGCGGAACTTCTCGAGTTCAGCCTTTTCCTTCAGGAACTTTTCACGTTTCTCCGTGTATTCCTTGAGGACAGCTTCATTTGGATCCGCGATCACGATGCCGGATCCGCCGTCCACGATCACCGGCTGGCCGTCTTTGAGTATCGACGTTGCGTCCGCGACGCTTAAGACCGCCGGGATCTCCAGGGCGCGCGCCAGGATCGCCGAGTGCGAAGTCTTGCCGCCGGTCTCCGTAATGATGCCGACGATATTGCCCTTCTTGATGCCCGCCGTCACGGAAGGCGTCAGTTCCTTGGTGAGAAGGACGGTACCCTTCGGCGCGTCAGAGACCTTGATCTCCCGTATCCCCAGAAGTTTTCTCAGAAGACCCGCCTTGATATCCCGGACGTCCGCCGCGCGCTGGCGCATCATCTCGTCTTCCATCGAAGAGAAGATGCCGATGAACATGTCGCACATGGTCTCGTAGGCCGCTTCCGCGCACTGTCCGCCCTCGATCATAGTCTCCGTCTCGCCCTTCAGCGCAGGATCGTTCAGAAGGGAAATGTGCCCTTCCATGATGAGGGCTTCTTTCTCTCCCGCACTCTCCCGAAGCGCCGCCGCGTCCCTTTCGGTCTCCGCCGCAAGTTCATCGATCGCGGCGCGGAAACGCGCTAGCTCCGCCGCGGGATCCGCGACTTCATGAGGCGTATATTCCAGAGAAGCCTCTTCCAAGAGAAGGATCTTGCCGATGCCGATGCCGTTAGAGGCTGCTGTACCCTTCAGCATATTATTCACCGAAACCGCTCTCGATCATTTCGGCAGCTGCCGCCAGGGCTTCATTCTCGCCCTCGCCGTCGCAGATGACGTCGATCTCGCAGCCGGCCTTGATGCAGGCGGCCATGATCAGCATGGGGCTCTTCGCGTTGACTTCCTTGCCGTTCGCGCGGATCGTCACTTTGCAGGGTTGTTTCGCCATCGCCGCGGCGAAATTGGTCGCAGGACGCATGTGAAAGCCCTGGGCGTTGATGATCGTAAAATGTTTCTGAACCATTTTCTGTCTCCTTATGTGTAAGTAACGTAATTAAGCTTCTTCTTTCTTGATGGGCTTCTTAAAGAGCGCCAGAAGCAGCATGCCGACGACGGAGCCGATGAGAAGCGCCAGCAGGTAAAGCGCCCATTTGCCGATGGTCGGGACGACGAAAATGCCGCCGTGCGGGGCCATGAGCGTGCAGCCGAAGAGCCAGCTGAGACCGCCCGCGACCGCAGCGCCGATCGCTGTGGCCGGAATGACCTTCAGCGGATAGGACGCCGCATAGGGAATGGCACCTTCCGTAATGAACGAAAGTCCCATGACGATGTTGACAAGCGCAGGTTTCCGCTCTTCCGCGGTCCAGCGGTTCTTGAAGAAGATCGTCGAAAGCGCGATGGCGATCGGAGGCACCATGCCGCCGATCATGACGGAGGCCATGACCTGATAGCTTTCCGTGGTGGCCGCCGCAAGCATGCCGGTGCCGAAGACGTAGGCCGCCTTGTTCAGCGGGCCGCCCATGTCGATGGACATCATGGCGCCGAGGATGCAGCCGAGAAGGATGCCGAGATTATTGGCGTTGAGCCACTTGAGGCCGTCGGACAGCGCGGTGTTGATGACGCCCATGATGGGGTTGACGGCGCACATCATGACGCCGATGATGCCGAGACCGGCCAGCGGGAAGACGAGGACAGGCTTGATACCCTCCAGAGAACGCGGCATCTTCTCGCAGAGCTTCATGCACTGCTTCATNNATGACGCCCATGATGGGGTTGACCGCACACATCATAACTGCGACGATGCCAAGACCGGTCAGCGGATAGATGAGCACAGGCTTCAGTCCTTCCAGCGCTCTCGGGAGCTTCTCGCAGAGCTTCATGACGAGTTTCATGAGGAAGCCTGCCAGGAAGCCGGCCAGAAGCGCGCCCAGGAAGCCCGAAGGCGTCGCGGCCGCCGCAAAGGGATCGGCAAAGGTCGCACCGGTCGAGGCCAGAAGTCCGCCGACCATACCAACGAGAAGGCCGGGCCGGTCTGCGATCGACATGGCGATGAAGCCCGCCAGGATCGGCAGCATGAAGCCGAAAGCTGCTTTGCCCATGGCCATGAACCAGGCCGCCGCTTTGGTGGTGGAACCGAAGTCGCCGCCGCCCGTGATGCCAGAAGCCGAGTCGATCAGGAAAGCGATCGCGANNATGGACATGGCGATGAAGCCGGCCAGGACCGGAAGCATGAAGTTGAAGGCATAGCCGCCCATGGCCTTGAACCAGGCCGAGACCGGTGTTCCCGTACCGAAGTTGCCGTCCATCGGAACGCCTGCGATCGAGTCGATCAGGAAAGCGATCGCGATGAAGATGCCGCCGGCCACCACGAAGGGCAGCATGTGCGAGACACCGTTCATCAGGTGCTTGTACATTTTCCGGCCAAAGGTCTCGTTGCCGACTTCTCCGCCGCTCTCGGCCTTCTTGTCAGACTTGAAGACCGGCGCTTCGCCGTTCATGATCTTGGTGATCAGTTCTTCAGGCTTGTGGATGCCGTCCGCCACCTTTGTGGAATAAACAGGCTTTCCGTCAAAGCGTGCCGTCTCGACGCTCTTGTCGGCTGCGATGATGATGCCCTTCGCATTTTCGATGTCTTCCTTCGTCAGCACGTTCTTCGCGCCGCCGGAGCCGTTGGTCTCGACCTT
>DBVJ01000126.1 GCA_002308115.1 Lachnospiraceae bacterium UBA1267 | reverse complement strand
TTCATCCCCCTGTTCTTCCACTACAACAACATCGCGGGCATGGTGGCCATGATGGCGGTGGTGCTGATGTTCATGATGATGTACCGGAACCCGGCTGTCTCTCTCATGCCTGACATCACACCGAAGCCGCTTCGCGCGAAAGCCAACGGCGTCATCAACATCATGGGCTACTTCGGCGGCGCTTTCGCCACTGTCGTCGGCATTCTGTTCGTGCTTTCAGACTACATCAAATCTCCCGAGCGCAATCTCTGGACCATCGAACTGCCCTTTATCATTGCCTCCGTCCTCATGGTGATTTCCGCACTTGTCCTGTTCTTCACGATCAGGGAAAATAAGGTCGAGGAAGAAATGAAGGAAGAACTGGAAGAAGGCGAACGCCTCGCCGCGATCGAGACGCCGGTCGACGACGACAAGCCGATGTCGAAGGCGAACCGGAACATGCTTCTCGCGATCCTTGGCGCGGAATTCCTGTGGTTCATGGCGGAAAACGCGGTCGGCACCTACGTCGGCAACTACGTCATCTATTACCTGGACGCCAGTTCCTCAAATACCATGATCCTCACGATCGCAGGCGGTCTCGCCAGCGTGCTTGGCTTTGCGATCGCGGGCTTCATCGCGGACAAGGCCGGACGTAAATGGACGGTCAGTTCAGGTCTTCTGCTCACGGTCCTGGCCTACGTCATGATGGTCTTCATCCGGCCGGGTGAAGTCAATGCGGCGACTGGTTATGCCCCCTTCCCGGTGCTTCTCTATGTTGTCTGGGTGCTGAAGGGCTTCGGCATGGCGCTCGTCCACAACTGCTCCTTCCCGATGGTCGTCGAGCTTTGCAGTTCCAAGAAGATCGGCCAGTTCACCGGTTACTATTACACCGCTTCGATGGCGGCTCAGACCATTACGCCGGTGCTTCTGGGTTTCATCCTGACGAAGACCCTCGTCTGGTGGATCCTTCCGATCTATTCCTCCGTCCTGATCCTCGGCGCGGCGCTGGTCTTTATCCTGCTCGTCAAGAATATCAAGGCGCATAAGGTCGAAAATGCCAAGGGGCTGGAAGCCTTGGACGACAACTGATCCCGCTCCCCTTCCGGGGCATCCCTGGATGCCCCGGTTGTCCATCACTCTCACTGAGACGCAAAAAGCTCCGGGCCCGTGCCCGGAGCTTTTGTGTGATTCGACTCATAAAGAGATCATTTGTCTTCGTGGGTGCTGAAGTCGGTGTTTTCGCCCTCTTCCTTCAGGCTCTCCACGGACGCGTCATGTGGAATGTGCTTCCATTCTGAACGGATGAAAATGGCCGCCACGGCGATCGGGATGTAAGTCGCCATATAGAAGGGGAAATACAGCATCGAAAGGATCTTCTTCCAGGTGCTCATGCGGATGCGTTTCCAGTCCGTGATGACCGCGATCGCACCGATCAGGAACACTGCGCCGAATGCGCTTCCGACAAGCCGCAGGATCGACCAGACCGCGATCATGATATCTTCTCCGATGATCGTCCCCAGGATCGCCAGCGTGACATTGAGGGCGATGGAGGCAATGGTGAGGATGTAGGCAGGCATGATGTTCATCGACATGTCAAAGCAGGCGAAGCTTCCTTTGAAGATGCCCTTGATGAGTTTCGCGCCGTAATGCCGGATGACCTGAAGATAGCCTCTTGCCCAGCGCATGCGCTGTCTCCACGCAGTACGGAGCTTCGTCGGCTGCTCGTCGAAAAACTCCGCATGCGGACAATAACTGATCTTCTTGCCGTGTGTGATGCGGTCTGCGGAGAACTCGATATCTTCCGTCAGAAGATGGTAAGGCCAGTCCACGATCTCTTCCGCGACCTTGCGGCTGAACATGAAACCTGTACCGGAGACCGCGCAGCTCACGCCCAGGATCTTTCTCGGGTGGTTCAGGAAGGACGCCTCGTGGAGGAACCAGACGCCGTAGCCCATGGTCACGAAGTTCTGGCCGAAATTCTTGGAGTTCCGGTAGCTCGTGATGACGTCATTGCCCGCACAGAAGCATTTATTCATCTCTGTGACGTAGTTTGGCGTCAGGACGTTGTCCGCATCAAAAACAAAGTAGGCGTCGAAGCCGTCGGGATAATCATGGGAAATGTGCTGGCGGAGTTCCTGGAGCGCGTAGCCCTTGCCGATCAGATCCGGATTCTTACGGGTGTACACGCGAGCCCCATGCGATCGTGCAACCTCCGCCGTACGGTCGGAGCAGTTGTCTGCCATGACAAAGACTGTCAGAAGGGACTGGTCATAGTCCTGCCCGTGAATGGAATCGATCAGGTCTCCGATGACGGCTTCTTCATCGCGTCCGCAGATCAGGAAGGCAAAGGTATGGGGAACCAGCACCGTCTTCGCCCTCTCCTTTTCTTCCGTGCGCTTGGCAAAGAAGAGCCGGATCGGAATGTACACGAACTGATACGCGTAGCAGACGAAGAAAACGATGGTCAGGATAATGTTTATGGTTTTCAGTGTATACAAGACACTGCACCTCCTGCAATATAATGTTCCGGACACACGGAACAAGCCTATCGAAAAGGCTTTACTACTCTACCCGATGACAGGAAAAAAGTCAAGAAAGGGACTGCTCCCGCTCTGCCTTCCCAAGAAGAGCAGGTTTCCGGTACTTCTTGTCCACGTAGCCCATGATCACTTCGTGGAGGAGCGCAGTCATTGCCGTCATGACCGCAAGCGCCAAGACGATCCATTTGTAGGTGCCCTGAATATCATAGAACAGGTTTGCGACCGGCGCGCCGATCGCGCAGCCGAAAGTGGTGAGCGCCAGATAATAACCCATGATCCGGGCGAAGTCCTTTCTGCCGAACAGATAGGCTGCCATCAGAGAGATCATGACTGTTTCCAGCGGCAGGCCGAAGGAACTGACAGCCGAATAGACCCAGGGGAACAGAATCTCTCCAAACTGCCCGCTGCCCGCCCTGGGCAGGAAGAACAGCGACAGAAACGCGACCATTGCGGCAAAGGTGCAGACCGCGTAAGTCTTCCGGATGCCGATGGTGTCATTGCCGACGCCCGTCAGAATCTTTCCGACCACAAGAAGAAGCGAATGGATCGAGAAGACCAGAATGACAAAACTCTTCTCATAGCCCAGATCGTAAATGTAGGGCTTCGCGATGTTGGACATGGACTGAACGCAGAAGCCCACCAGGAAGAAGCCCAGACCCGCCAGATAGAACCAGGGCTTCCGGAACGCTTCTTTTCCCGTAAGTCCTTCCCAGTCCCCGGTCTTTTTACTCTTTTTCTTCGACTCCTTAAGCCGGAAAGCCTCCTGTCCGATGTCCGAAGGCTCATTTCTGAAAAGCATCCACACCAGAATGCCGACGACAAACATCAGGCCCGCGATCACAAAGCAAGCCGTCTGCCAATGTGAAGCTTCATTGGACAATGAACCGTCCGCGCCGAAAATGATCTTCGTCACGATGATCTCGCTGACGAAACCGCCCAGGCCGTTGGCGGCCAGGACGATGCCCGTCACAGTACCCTGTCCCGATGCGAACCAGCGCCTCACGATCACGCTGGCCAGCGTCGTCGAAGCCCATGCAAAACCTGCGCCTAGAAGGATCCCGCCCAGATAGAACGGAATATATCTCATGAGATCCCGGAGTCCTTCGTTGGTTTCAGGGATCACCGAATTGACCGCATCCGTGATCTTCGGCGCAAAACCGTTGATCAGGAAGGAAAGCGTCATAAAGATAAATCCGAAAAGCGCCATCATTCTGATGCCGATCTTCTTCTCTGTCCTTCCGAAGAACAGACTCAGAACCGCGGTCGTGACATAGCGAAGCGCGTCGCCGATCGTATATTTGCTCCTCGCAAGGCCCAGCGAACCCGTGACGGAGGTCAGAAAAGTTCCTTTTGTGGAGGAGCCGAAGCCCAGAGAAACGAAGACCATGAAGAAAGCCGCGCCGAAAATGACCCACGCATACCACGATTTCTTCGTATCTGAAGACCATGCGGGATTCGAAGTGATCTTTTCATTTTCTGCCGGTTGATTCTTGGGTCCTGTCATCTTCTTTCTCCGTGAAGGCGTCACTTCGCTTCCGCCTGATCCGTGTTCCTCGTTTCGTCAGGATCGAATACGCCCTCGTCGATCAGCATGCTGAGATGCATCGGCGTAATCCCTGCAGTGTTGGCCGCAAACAGCACGTCCAGATTGTCTTCCACCAGTTCGCAGGAAGAAACCGTAACACCCTCTGCTTCCGCTTTGTTCACGATAAAGGGAATTTTGTCTGCCGCTTCATATACGTAATAGCAGGCCTCGAAAAGCCCCGGATAGAGGCGCTCGATGAACCGGTCTTTCGCGCGTTCTTCTTCCTCGCAGGCCACTGCGGAGAGTACGAAAAGCCGCGCGCCTTCCCGCTTCCGTTTCTCCGCGTAGGCGCGCACGGGACCGACGCCCGTGCAGTATTCATAGGTATCTTTGCCATGGATGCGGCAATAGGCGATCCATTTTTCACTCGTCGTGCCGATCGTCATCCGTCCGTCCATGTGATAGCGCGGAACGGACAACACGCCGTCCACGTCAAAAAACACCAGTTTCGTCAAGCTGTTCTCCCCGTTCATTTGTACCGGATGGTCACCGTGCCGTCTTCATTGTATTCGACTGCGTCCAGATCCTGCAGGATGCTGTCCAGGAAGGCAATATACTCTTCTTTGGATTTGAAGGTCGGTTCGTAAGCCGCGACGATCTCTCTGGCTTTTTCGGCGCCGTTTTCCAGAAGTGCCTCTGCCGCAAAGAGCTGCGCCTTGGCGGCGTTCACGCAGGCTTTGTCCGGGTCCACGATGTAATAATCCGTTCCATGGCCATGGCCTGTCGCGCCATATGCACGGAACTGGACGCCGGGCATCAGAGAAACCACGTCGCCGAAATCAGAGGAGCCGCCGCCGATCCTCTCATAGTCAAAAGCAACCTTGTCCGCTCCGACCAGATCGACGCAGGCCTGCTCCACAAGCCGCATCATCGGCGGGAAGCGCCATTCCGGCATATAGCCGGGGCGGTCATGAATCTCCAGCCTCGCGCCCATGGAAGCCGCGGCTCCGGCGAGCGCGCGGTTGATCTTCTCATTCTCGCTCTTCATGGCTTCCACGGTGATCGCACGGACATAGCTTTCCATGGACAGTTCGTCCGGAATGATGTTGACCGCCGAGGAGACGCCATGCATGATTGGATGGAAACGCACATGATCCTGATCTTTGAAAGTCTCGCGGAGCGCATTGCAGGCATTGATGCCAAGCACTGCCGCGTACTCTGCATTGATGCCGTTGAAGGGCGATCCGCCGGCATGCGCGGACTTTCCGCGATAGGTGAAGGTCTTGGCGATCATGCCGTTGGAGCCGTAATGGCATCCCAGATCCACGTCGTCCCGGTCCGCACCGGTGTGCACCATCATCGCCAGATCCACGCCGTCCAGATAGCCTCTGTAAATGAATTCGGCTTTGCCGCCGTAAAAATGGATCACGCCCTTTTTCCGAAGTCCCTCGCGGAACGGAAGCTGAATGAGTTCTTCAGCGGGAACCATCATGAGGCGGATCCTGCCGGACAATCCGTCCAGCGCCCCCAGAGCCGCAAGACCCGCGGCAACACCCAGAAGACCTGCCGCCTGGCAGTTGTGGCCGCAGGCATGCGTCATGCCGTTCACGGCCTCCGGATGGTTGCCCTGATCCAGCGCGTCCAGTTCCGCCATGATGCAGAGCGTCGGGCCGGGACGGCCGGTGTCGATATCCGTATAAAAGCCCGGGATGTCGCCTGCTTCCACAAGCTTGTACCCCAGGGCTTCCCATTTTTCTTTCAGATAATTATGCGCCTCCCACTCCGTAAAACCGGCCTGCGGGTGCTTCCAGATCCAGCGCTCGGCCGCAAGGATCATCTCCCGTGCCTGATCCACATTCTGAACGATCTTCTGCTGCCTGTCCGTCATGTCCTGCCCTCCTTATGTGATCCGATACTTTCGCGTGCGGCTTGGTTCCTTTTATTCTACCCCTCTGAACATCCCTAATCAAGCGTATTTTTGTTTCTTGCCATCCGCCCAGATCAAGCCCAATCTTCGTTCTTGCCATCCGCCCAGATCAAGCCCAGTTTTCGTTCTTGCCATCCGCCCTGACCAAACGAAATTTTCTCTCTTGCTTTTCCTCGGGTCGGGTGCTATACTACCCGAGCAAGGAGCAATAGCTCAGCCGGGATGAGCGTTCGCCTCACACGCGAGAGGTC
>DBVJ01000088.1 GCA_002308115.1 Lachnospiraceae bacterium UBA1267 | reverse complement strand
AGATCCAGGAAGGCCTGATCAAGGCCGTGGACGTGATCGATCTGATCATCGAGATCATCCGCGGCTCTCAGCGTATCGAGATGGCGAAAGCCTGCCTGACGGAAGGCAGGACCGACGGCATCAGATTCAAGAGCGAAGAGTCCAGAAAGGATGCGGCGAAGCTCCGTTTTACGGACATTCAGGCCCAGGCCATACTGGATCTAAGGCTGGCAAAACTCATCGGGCTTGAAATCCTCGCGCTGAAGAAGCTTCACAAAGAGACGGTCGAGAAGATCCGTCTGTATGAGCGTCTGCTTTCCTCTGAGTCGGAGATGAAAAATGCGATCCGTGAGGATCTTCAGAAGATCCGAGAAGAATTCGCGCTACCCAGAAAGACGGTGCTTCTCGACGAAGAGGAGACGGTTTTCGAAGCGCCGAAGGAAGAAGCGCGTCCCGTCGTTCTGTCCATCTCCAGATTCGGCTATGCCAAAGCCTATGACATGGCCGTCTACGAGAAGAACCGTGAAGCGATCGACGAGGAAGCCGAGCGGATGATCTTCCTCATGTCGGATTCCCGCGTGCTCATTTTCACAGACACCGGCATGTGTCATTATCTGAAAATGCAGGACGTGCCAAATTCGAAGATGAAAGACAAGGGCGTGCCGCTGGACAACATCACGAATTACGATTCGCAGTCTGAACAGATCCTCTTAATGGATTCTTATGAGAACCTGAAAGACAGAATCTTGCTATTTGCAACCGCCCATGCTATGATTAAGCAAGTGCAGGCGTCGGAATTCGATTCGGTGAAGAAGACCATCGCATCCACGAAGTTCGCGGACAATGACCGCCTTATCGCCGTTCGTATCCAGCGCGGCTCCGAAACGGTACTGGTGACCAGGGATCACTACGCGCTGCGCTTTAAGACTTCCGACATCTCACTTTACAAGAAAACTTCCGTGGGCGTCCGCGGGCTCAAACTGGAGCCAAGAGACGAAGTCACGGACGTTTATGATTTTGATCCGAGCGAAAAATATGTCGTGAAGATCGGCAAGAAAGCGATCGATCTCGGGAAGCTGAAACTGAAGAAACGTGACCAGAAGCCCGATCTGATCAAATAAGGAGGATCCCCCATGGCTGATGAAGAAAAGAAACTGACGGATCAGTTCAATATCCTGTTCGACGATATCACGGAAGATCTGAACGAGAGTTCCGATACACTATCGAAGAAGGCTGAAGAAGCTGTAACCGGCACAAAGGAAGCCGTTGAGGCGACGGCGTCGGAAACTGCGAAGGCTGCTTCAGAAGCTGCGAATGAAGCAGATGATCTCTTCAACGAAGTGGATCATGCGTTCGCGAACACGGAAGAAGCCTTTTCGGAGGTCAAAGAAGATGCGTCCGAAGCCGTAAAGAAAGTACCAGAAAAAGCGGAAGAAGCATTCGAGAAGGAAGAAGCGCCTGCCGAAAAGAAGCCCTTTGTGCGTCAGGATCCCCGTTCTCTGATGGACGAACTGAACATGGAAGATGAAGACCGCTATGATTCCGACGAGGCCGATGATTACGAAAAGGATGAGGAGCCCAGGAAAAAAGTAGCCAAGAAACCGCCTTATGATGACGGCGGTCAGAAGAAAGGCATGTCTTCCGAGAACCTTCGTTTCTGGATCTTTACCGCGATCGTCGCGCTTCTCGTGATCGCAGCCGTCCTGTTCATTCTTTGGAAGCGCGGAATCATTTTCCATGGCGACGATTCGACGACCCAGGCGCCGCCGGTCCAGACCACAGAAGCCACAAGGCCTTCGGATACATTGCCGCCTGAGACGACGACCGCAGTGGACGACGAGACGACGACAGCCGAGCCGACGACGACCGAGGTTCCTGAAGAAGTCCGAGAAGTTCTGAAGCATTATGAGAAACTCTTCGTGGTACGCGACAAGGTCGGCGACAATGAAGTCCATATGCTGAACATCCGTGAAAAAGCGGATCCGCAGGCCAGAGTCATTGCGCAGATCGCACGTTATGGCGGCGNNNNGTGGAAGCCGGTGCGGAATGGACGAAGATCTCCTCCGGCGGATTTACCGGTTTCGTGAAGAGCGAATACATCGCGACAGGCGAAGAAGCAGAAGCCATGGCGCTTGAGCATGCTGACAAATATGTGCGCGTGACCAGCGAGAACGGCTTAAGGATCCGTCAGTCCGCCTCTGCAACCGGTGATCCGGTGATGGTTGCCCAGTACGGCGCGATCATGATCTATGAAGGCGAAGAGAACGGTTTCTACCACATCAATTACGCCGACCAGTTCGACGGTTTCGTCAGCATGGATTTCTCGGAATATGACTGGTATCTGATGGGCGCAATTCCGAACGGCGAATAAAGAAATTTTTCTTGACAATTTGAAATCCTTCGTGTAATATCGACAGGTGCGCGCATTTGCGGGCTTTTTGAGTCATGAAGATTGAACTGAAGAGCATATTTGAAAAGCCGGAAGTCGAGAAAACGATGGAACTGTCCTTTGAAAAGGACCGTTTGGATGGCTTTCAAGTCTCGGACAGAGGATCGACATCACTCAGCATAAAGCCTCTCGGCAAGGGTCGTTACAGACTTGCCGGTTCCGGAAGCGTAAAACTTCTGATCCCATGTGCGCGCTGCCTGTCCCTGGTTCTCACGGAAGTTGCGTATGATTTCTCATATGACTGCAGCCGTGAGAGCGGAACGGACGAGGACGGAGAGCAGCTTCCTTTCCTTCAGGATGAAGACACCATCGACACGGACCTTCTCATTTCGTCTGAGCTTACTCAGGCCATTCCGATGCGGGTCCTATGCAGGGAGGACTGCAAAGGGGTCTGCCCGGTCTGCGGGAAGGATCTGAACGAAGGAAA
>DBVJ01000083.1:2105-4366 GCA_002308115.1 Lachnospiraceae bacterium UBA1267 | reverse complement strand
CTCTCTCCTGGAAGAACTTGTGGATCGCATAGGCCACCAGCGAGCGCACACGGAACACGGCCTGGAAGGTATTGGTCCTCGGACGGAGATGCGTCATCGTGCGGAGATACTCCAGCGTGTGGCGCTTCTTCTGAAGCGGGTACTCCGGCGGGCATGCGCCCTCGACCGCGACTTCATCCGCCTGGATCTCGAAGGGCTGCTTCGCTTCCGGCGTCAGGACCAGCGTGCCGGTGACGATCACGGCCGCGCCGACGTTCAGCTTCGCGATCTCCGCGAAATTCGCCATCGTGTCGTGATACACGACCTGCACGGGCGTGAAAAATGTGCCATCGGAGATCACGAGGAAGCCGAAGCTCTTCGAATCCCGGTTGGAACGCACCCAGCCGCCCACGGTCACTTTCTTGTCCGCGAATTCTTCGGTCTTGTCAAATAAACTTCTCAGTGTCAAACATTCCATGGCGATACCTGCCTTTGTAATGATACCTGGTTATTCTATTACAAGCCTCGGGAAAATACAAGGGACCCGGAGGCCTCATTCATAATCAAACAGTCCGTCGTTCTTCTCTTCCAGCGCCTTGATGAGATGATAGACCATTTCGCTGTGCGGAACCGGGATGCCGCGCTCCTTCGCAAGGCGGATCAGGACGCCGAGGAACATGTCGATCTCGGTATGACGCTTCTCGTCCAGATCCTGCAGCGTGGAGAATCGTGCCTTCTTCGCGAGCGGTCCCGTCGTGATAGACGGCTGATAGCTGTGCGCCGGGATCTCGATGCCCATGCTCTTCGCAACCGCATGCACCTCATCGTTCAGCCTGTCACGGATCCAGCCCACGTGCTTGCTGTCACGGTAGGCGCCCGCGCCGACACCGATGATGGCCTGCGGAAGGTTCCGGGAAATGTTTCCGGCGTATTTGAGCCACATTTCCCCCATCATGTCCGGGACGTGCGTGCAGCGGATCTCCGTTTTGCCAAAGAATTCCAGAACGGCCTGTACACGCTCCGTCTCCTCCGCCGTGTCTTTCTCGCCGAACAGCAGTCCGCCGGCCCGCTCCGGGTAGAAAATCACTTCTCCGTCCCTTCGGGTGGACTGGATGCGCATCAGAGAATAAAGCATATGTTCCGCACCGACGGCCTCGCCCACGATCTCCTCGCTGTCCACACCGTTCAAAAGAGAAAGGACGATCGTATCTTCTTTCATGAGGTGCGCAGCCATCGCCGCCGCTTCCCGGATCGCGCCGTATTTGACCGCGATCAGAACGAGATCGACCGGGCCGGCCTCCTCGGGTGAACGGACCGGCGGCGTAAAACGCTCCCCGTTGATCACAACGCCCTTCCGAAGGCGCTCTTTCCGCTCGCCTTCAGCGATAAGCATGAAATCAATGTCCGGCCTGCCGGTCAGGCCCCACACGAAATAGGAGCCAATGGCGCCCGCGCCGATCAATGCGACAGAATGGATCTTCATATCTCTGTCTCCTTACAGTTCATCGGTGTCCAGAAGAATGGTGACGGGTCCGTCATTTTCTGAGGCAACGAGCATGTCGGCGCCGAATTCGCCGGTCTGTACACTGAAGCCCTGCTCACGGAGGAGGGAAATGACCTTCTCGTAAAGCGGGATGGCGGTCTCGGGGCGGGCGGCCAGGGTGAAGCCTGGCCGTCTCTGCCTGCAGTCCGCGAACAGTGTAAACTGGCTGATGAGGAGGATCTCCGAGAGTCCTGCCTGCCGGAGGTTCCGGTTCATTTTCCCCTGCTCATCGGAAAAGACACGGAGGCCGGCGATGCGGTCCGCGATCTTCCGCGCTTCGGCCTCCGTGTCGTCCTGCCGTATGCCAAGAAGGACCAGGAATCCCTTCCCGATCCTTCCCTTCTCTTCGCCGTCTATCGCGACGGAAGCGGAGCGGACTCTTGTAACGACCGCGCGCATAGTATAATTCCTTTCTCACCAGCGGATCGCTCCGAGACTGGTTGGATTCACCCACGGATCGCTTCGCGCTCCGTGGCGAGTTGATATCACCAACGGATCGCTCCGTGCTTCGCGCTCCCGCGATCCTACCCTTCATGAGCATTCCGCGGGGGCCCTGCCCCTCGCTTCGCGTCGGGACTTTCCCCGCTGCATGCTCATGAAGGGGCGCCTCCCAATCGTCCAGTTCAGGAATCATGCGAGCATGATTCCTGAACTTTCCGCTTGTTAGGCTGGTGATATCACATGCAAGTATACCCACCATCAACCGGGAGGATGACTCCGTTGACGTAGGAGGAGGCGG
>DBVJ01000083.1:0-2006 GCA_002308115.1 Lachnospiraceae bacterium UBA1267 | reverse complement strand
GGCGTCTCGAAGTAGCCGGGGCAGATCGCGTTGACGGTAATGCCCTTGGCGCCCCACTCAGCTGCCAGCGCGCGAGTCAGGTTGACGAGGCCGCCCTTGGCTGCATGATACGGGGATGCCGGCGCGATCTTGTTGCCGACCAGGCCGTACATGGACGCGATGTTGATAACGCGGCCGTAGGCAGCCGGAAGCATGGCCTTCTTCGCAACAGCGCGGGCCACTTTGAACGAGCCCAGAAGGTCGATGTTCAGCTCATTTTCAAACTGCGCGTCGGTAATATCTTCCGCAGGAGCTACCGCGCCGGTGCCGGCATTGTTGATGAGAATATCAATGCGGCCGAAATCGGCAAGGATCTGGTCCACGACTGCGTCGACCACTTCGGTCTTCGTAATGTCGCAGGCATAGCCGGCTGCCGTAACACCGAACTCCTCCGCGATTGCCGCTGCGTTCTCTTTCACGAGATTCTCGCGGCGCGCAAGAAGAGCGACCGTCGCGCCTTCCGCTGCCAGTGCCTTCGCCATCTGAACGCCAAGGCCTGTGGAAGCGCCGGTCACGACAGCGACCTGTCCGGTGAGATCAAAATAACGTTTTGCCATAGGAAAAATCCTCCTTCAGTTGATGCTATTATCATATCAGAAGCGGCCTCCATTTGCAAACTGAAAAGCCCGCCGGATTTGACAAATACAGCCACTGACAACTATAATGATATAGAATATCGAGCTTGTCTCCTGAGGAGAGGTGTGCCATGATCCGTCTCATTCTGGTCGGTCTGATTCTGATCCTTTATTTCATAGCCGGCATCGTCGTGATCCCCGTGATCTGGATCGCGAAGCTTTTCAAGGCGCAGAACGCCGCAGACAAGATCGCTCATTTTTACGTCCGGGCGGCCTGCCGTCTGGCCTGGATCCCCACGGGGCTCAAGGTCGATGCGAAGGGCGTCGAAAACATCCCTCAGGACCGTGCGGCGCTCTATGTCGTGAACCACCGGAGCGCCATGTTCGATCCGGTCACGATCTATCCATTCCTGAAACGTCCCGCCGGTTTCATTGCCAAAAAAGAGCTTGAAAAGATTCCCTATTTTGCCTACTGGCTGAAGCTTTCGAACAGCCTCTTTATCGACCGTAAGAACATCCGCGAAGGCTACAAGACCATCCAGACCGCGATTGAGAAACTCACCCGCGGCGTATCCATGCTCATTTTCCCGGAAGGCACGCGGAACAAGGACAAGGAAAGCAAGACTTCCATGCTGCCCTTCCACGACGCTTCTTTCAAGCCCGCCCAGAAGGCAAATGTCCCGGTCGTCCCGGTCACGCTGTACAATACCGCGGACTCCTTTGAGAATCACAAACCGAAGATCACGAAGAACCACGTCATGGTCGTCTTTGGAAAGCCGGTCCTTCTCCGGGATCTGGACAAGGAAGAGAGCCGCCATCCCGGCGCTTACTTCCAGAACATCATTCAGGACACGCTCTTTGCGTGTGAGGAAGAATTCGAGAAACGCTACGGAAAAAGTATTGACTGAAAAGCCGCTTTGAAGTACGCTGATGGATAAGAAAAACGTCAAGGAGGTTTCCTATGGCATCGAACAATCTCTTTGCGATGACGGACCGGACCCCGGAGTTTGAGCAGGAAGACATTCAGAACAATAAGGTCATGAGCATTCTTGCTTACATCGGACCGCTGGTTCTGGTCACGATCTTCGCCGCCAAAGATTCCAAGTCCGCTCGTTTCAACGCGAACCAGGGTCTCGTTCTTCTGATTCTGGAAGCAGCCGGATCGATCACCTTCGGCATCATTTCGGCGATTCTTTCGAAGCTTCCGTTCATCAGATGGATCCCGGACACCCTCGGCTGGCTTTGGGGCGTCGCCTGCACGGTTCTCGCCGTCTTCGGCATTGTCAACGCGGCCCGCGGCTTCGTGAAAGAACTGCCCATCATCGGAAGATTCAAGATCCTCAAATAAACCACGGCTCACTCAGCCGCCGCACGGCGCCCCGCCTCCCGGCC
>DBVJ01000004.1:4762-5019 GCA_002308115.1 Lachnospiraceae bacterium UBA1267 | reverse complement strand
GGCGTGATCATCCTCGGCGTCTTCCTGTGGAAGAGATGCGCACCCAGCGCACCGGCCGTTTCCGGAAACACCGGAACGGCAGTAGCCGGAAACGCGCTGACTTCCGTTCTCGGAAACCTTGGCGTGTCCAACATGCTGGGCGGATCGGGCACCGGCTCCTATGGCCTTACGCTCGACGACGCGACTGCAAATACGACTTCTTCTTCCAGCTGGGGAAGTGACAACAACACCGGCAGCCTGGTCGAAGATACCGTCAA
>DBVJ01000004.1:4252-4710 GCA_002308115.1 Lachnospiraceae bacterium UBA1267 | reverse complement strand
ATGGTGTTCATGTGCGGCACGGACCTGGAGTCTCAGTACGGCATGGCCTCCAATGACCTGATGGAGATGGCGAAGGCCACCTACGGCGACAACGTCAACATTATCGTGTATTCGGGCGGCTGCAAGGGCTGGAGACAGAGCTTCATCTCCAACTCGACCAACATGATCTTCCAGCTCAAGGGCGGCAAGGTCAACATGCTCGAGGACAATGTCGGCGCGAAGGCCATGGTCAAGCCGGAGACGCTTACGGAGTTCATCCGCTACGCAGCGCAGAACTTCCCGGCCAACCGCTATGATCTCATCCTCTGGGATCACGGCGGCGGATCTGTCCAGGGCTACGGCTATGACGAAAAATACAAATCCTCCGGCGCGATGGATCTCGCGGAGATCTCCCAGGCGCTCAAAGACGGCGGCGTCAAATTTGACTTTGTCGGTTTCGATGCCTGCCTGATGGCCAC
>DBVJ01000004.1:2084-4229 GCA_002308115.1 Lachnospiraceae bacterium UBA1267 | reverse complement strand
ACGGAGCCCGGTGTGGGCTGGTACTACACCGACTGGCTGACAGCCCTCGGAAAGGACACCTCCATCTCCACGCCGAAGCTCGGCAAGATCATTTGCGACACCTTCGTTTCGGAGTGCGCGACCAGCGCAAGAGGACAGTCCACGACGCTTTCGGTCATCGACGTTGCGGAATTTGCCGCGACGGTGCCGTCCGCACTGAAGAACTTCTCGAACGACATCTCCTCGATGCTTTCCGCAAAAGACTATTCCAAGGTTTCCCAGGCCCGCGGCCAGACCCGTGAGTTTGCGGCCTCTTCCAGGATCGATCAGATCGATCTGGTCCATTTTGCGAAGAACCTCGGAACGGATTCCGCGAAGAAACTGACAGACGCGCTTCTTGGCGCCATCAAGTACAATGTGACTTCCAGAGACATGACGAACTGCTACGGCGTGTCGATCTACTTCCCGTATCGCTCCACCTCCTATGTGGACGCCGCGGTCAAGACCTTCAACAAGATCGGCATGGATCAGAGCTATTCGAAGTGCATCAAGAGCTTTGCGCAGCTTGCGGTCTCCGGACAGGCCGTCACCGGCGGCACGACGAGCTCCGGCTACGGCGGATCGCTTCTGTCGCTTCTCGGCGGCGGATCCAGCCAGAGTTCCCAGTCGACGAGCAGCTCCTCCGCAGTGGGAAGCCTCCTGGGAAGCCTTCTGGGCTCCTCTTCGGGCGGATCGTCTTCCTCGCTGAGCGGCCTTGGAAGCCTCATTTCCGGCCTGTCAGGCAGAAATGTAGAATTTCTCACGGAACGTTCCATGACCAACGAGGAAGCGGCCCAGTACATTTTCGAGCACCATCTGGACAAGGGCAAACTGAACTTCAAAGAGACCTCGGACGGCAAACTCTACATGCCGCTCACGAAGGAAGACTGGAGCACGGTGACAAGGCTCGACCTGTCCATGTACTATGACGACGGTGAAGGCTTCATCGACCTCGGCCTGGACAATATGTTTGCCTTCGACGAAGAGGGCAACCTGCTTCCGGTGGACGTACCCGAGTGGATCTCCATCAACGGCAATCCGGTGGCCTATTTCTTCGATTACAAGACGGTCAACGGTACGAACTGGGCCATCCACGGCCATATCCCGGCGCTCCTGAATGCGGGCGAACTTGCCGCTGACGGCTCGCTCGCAGACAAAGAGAAAGTCAAAGAGTGCCTCGTGAACCTGATGGTCGTGTTCGACAACGAGCATCCTGAGGGCCAGATCGTCGGCTATGAGAACTTCTATCCGAAGGACGAGGAAGTGGAAGTGGTCGCGAAAGAGCCCGTGCTTCAGGACGGCGACACGATCGATTTCGTCGCGGACTATTACACCTACGACGGCACATACGAAGACACTTACATGATCGGCGACAGATACACCGTCTCCGGAGAAGTGAAGATCGCCAGGGAAAAAGTCGACAAGGAAGCTGCCAGCATGATGTACCGCTTCACCGACATCTATCAGCAGCAGTACTGGAGCGAAGCCTGGACAAACTAAGGAGAAGACATGGCAGTCATCAAAGCATTTCGGGCCCTCAGACCTTCTCAGGAATATGCCTTTGAGGTCGCGGCGCTCCCCTATGACGTGTACAGCAGAAAAGAAGCGGCGGACTTTGTCGAAAACCGTCCGTATTCCTTCCTGAACATCGACCGTGCGGAATCGCAGTTCACCCCCGACGTCGACACCTATGACCCGCGGGTTTATGCGAAAGCCGACGAGATGATCCGCGAGTGGACCGAAAAAGGAATCTTCGTCCGTGAGGATAAGCCCTGTTTCTACCTGTACGCGCTGACCATGGACGGCCGCACCCAGACCGGACTTGTGGCGTGCTCTTCGGTGGACGACTATGTGAACAATGTCATCCTGAAACATGAAAATACGCGTGCGGAGAAGGAGCTGGACCGTATCAACCACGTGGACAAGACCTCGGCCCAGACCGGCCCCATTTTCCTGGCTTACCGGGACGACGCGCGGGTCGCAGGGCTTCTTCTGCCGGTCGTTCAGAACGTTCCGTTATATGACTTCACAAAAGAAGACGGAATCCGCCATACGGTCTGGCGCATCGATGACGAAGCGCTTGTCAAGGCCATTACGGAGGCTTTCGCAGCCATTCCGCACACCTAC
>DBVJ01000004.1:0-1948 GCA_002308115.1 Lachnospiraceae bacterium UBA1267 | reverse complement strand
TACAACCGTGTGGTGAAGGATCTGAACGGATACACGGAAGAGGCCTTCCTTGAGCGGATCTCGGAAGACTTTGACGTGGCGGAGGTCTCCCTGAAAGGGACCCCGTACCGTCCGGAAGAGAAGGGCACGTTCGGCATGTTCCTCGGCGGGAAATGGTATAAGCTTCAGGTGAAGGATGCACCGGATGGCTCTGACCCCGTCAAGTCGCTGGATGTTTCGGTCCTTCAGGACAGACTCCTGGAGCCCGTTCTCGGCATCCACAATCCGAAGACCGACACCCGCATCGATTTCATCGGCGGGATCCGCGGATTGGGCGAACTGGAGCGGCGCGTCTCGCTCGACATGACGGTCGCGTTCTCGATGTTCCCCACGTCCATGGAAGAACTGTTCCGTGTCGCGGACGCCGGACTTCTCATGCCGCCCAAGAGCACCTGGTTCGAACCCAAGCTTCTCTCAGGCATTTTCATTCACGAGATCGAGCGGTAACCCTATACCCGGCCGCTGATGCAATGCATAGGGGCCTCTGGATCATCCGGAGGCTCCTTTTTCAAACCCCGGAAGAGATCAGGAAAGGAGATCCCCATGGCGAAGAAACTACTGATTAAAAATGGTGAAGTACATGACGCGGTGAACGCGGAGGGCTATCTCTCGGACATCCTCGTGGAGGACGGCAAGATCGCAAAGATCGCGGAAGGGATCCGTAAATCCAGGGACTGCGAAGTCTTTGACGCGTCCGGGCTCCGTGTATACCCCGGCTTTGTGGAGGCGCACTGCCACATCGGTCTGGACGGATACGCGGTCGGTTACGAAGGAAAGGACTACAACGAGCACAACGACAGCTGCACGCCGCAGCTTCGGGCGATCGACTCGATCAATCCTCAGGATCCCACCTTTTTGATGGCCGCCAGGGCGGGCGTGACGACGGTCTGCACAGGCCCCGGAAGCGCCAACGTTCTCGGGGGAACATTTACCTGTATCAAGACCACGGGCGACCGGGTGGAGAAAATGATCGTCCGGGACCCGGTCGCGATGAAATGCGCCTTCGGCGAGAACCCGAAGCGCGTGTACCGGGACAAATGCATCTCGGCCCGTATGACAGTCGCGGCGAAGCTCCGGGAAATGCTGTTTAAGGCCGCGGAGTACAAAGTGAAGAAAGATGCGGCAGGAGAGGACATCTCAAAGCGTCCTGCCTTTGACATGAAAATGGAGGCTTTGATCCCGGTGCTGGAGCGGAAGATTCCGCTGAAAGCACATGCGCACAGGGCGGACGACATTTTCACGGCGATCCGCATCGCGAAAGAGTTCAATGTCCGTCTGACGCTGGACCACGTGACGGACGGGTCGCTGATCGCAAACGACCTTGCAGAAGAAGGCTTCCCCTGTGCGGTCGGCCCGTCGCTCACCCACGCCACGAAAGTGGAACTGACGAACAAGTCTTTCAAAACGGCAGGAGATCTGTCGAGGGCAGGCGCCAGTGTATCGATCATCACAGACTCGCCCGTCATCCCTGAACAGTATCTGCCGCTTTGCGCGGGGCTTGCCGTAAAGGAGGGCATGGATCCTTTCGAAGCGCTTAGGGCCATCACCATCAACGCGGCGAAGCATATCGGCGTGGAGGACCGTGTCGGCTCCATCGAAGCCGGCAAGGACGCCGACTTCCTCGTGTTCGACAACGACCTGCTCACGGCAGAACACGAGGGTTTCAGCTTTAACAAGCCGAAGGAAGTGTATTTCGGCGGAAAGAAATNNTCGAAGCCGGCAAGGACGCCGACTTCGTGATCGCAGCGGGCGACCCGCTGGAGTCCGCGACCTGCGTGGAGGCGGTATTCATCAACGGAGAGCGGGTATAACCGAGATCTCACAGAAAAACCCCCGGGGGAACTGGTCGCCCCGGGGGTTTTCTTATAAGGCCTTGGCCTTAGTTCTTGCTGTGGTTCACGAGGATCGG
>DBVJ01000008.1:366-5895 GCA_002308115.1 Lachnospiraceae bacterium UBA1267 | reverse complement strand
TACATTTCATCCGGGAAAAACCATCCTGTTCCTGGAGGAGGGACGAGCGTTTGCCACGGTCCCTCCGGGGAAGGGGCAGGGCCCTGTATAATATAAAATGAAAACCTCTTGACGATACCAACGCCATGGTCTTATCATTTAACAAGGTGGATCATTGAGGCAGACCCTGCGGCAGGATGCGAAGACTCGTATCTGCCGGCGGATGAGCCAAACGATCAAAGGAGGAATTATGCCAAACGCTTATTTCACAATCGCCCGTCCCAACAATGACGCTTTCCGCAGCTATCTGCCCGGCTCTAAAGAGCGGGCGGAGCTGAAAGAAGAGCTCTCCCGTCAGTCTGCCCAGGTGGTGAAGATCCCGCTGATCATCGGCGGAAAGGAGATCTTCACGGAGAAGACCATCCAGGTCACCATGCCCCACGATCACGGCCACGTGATCGCAGAGTGCTCCATGGCCGGCGAGAAGGAGTTGACCATGGCCGTGGACGCCGCCCTGGCCGCCAAGAAGGCCTGGGAGGACATGCCCTGGGAGCATCGGTCCGCTATCTTCCTCAAAGCAGCCGACATGATCACGGGGCCCTACCGCAAGGTGCTGAACGCCGCCACCATGCTGGGCCAGTCCAAGACCGTCTTCCAGGCGGAGATCGACATTGCGGAACTTGCGGACTTCTGCCGTTTCGGCGTCTGGTCCGCGCAGGAGATCTTCAAAGATCAGCCGGCTTCCATCCCAGGCATCTGGGACCGCCAGGATTACAGAGCGCTGGACGGTTTCGTCTGCGCGATCACCCCGTTCAACTTCACCTCCATCGGCGGCAATCTTCCCATGGCGCCCGCGATCGTCGGCAACGTCGCGGTCTGGAAGCCTTCCCGCACCGCCGTGCTTTCCAATTACTACTTCATGAAACTTCTGATGGCCTGCGGTCTTCCGGCCGGCGTCATCAACTTCGTGCCTTGTAACGGCTCCGACATGGCAAAGTACGTCATTTCCAGAAAAGAACTGGCGGGCTTCCATTTCACAGGTTCCACCGCGGTCTTCCAGAGCGTCTGGAAGCAGATCGGCGAGAATATCGCGTCTTATCAGAGTTATCCGAGGATCGTCGGCGAAACCGGCGGCAAGGATTTCATTTTCGCCCACAAGTCTGCGGACATCCGCCCGCTCGCCGCGGGTCTCGTGAGAGGCTCCTTCGAGTATCAGGGTCAGAAGTGCTCCGCCTGCTCCAGGGCTTTCATCCCCGAAAGCATCTGGCCGGAAGTCCTCTCTACGATGAAAGAGATGATGAAACAGGTGAAAATGGGCGACGTGCGGGATTTCGACACGTTCCTTGCGGCAGTCATCGACAAGGATTCCTTCGACCGCGCCAAGGGCTACATCGACCGCGCGAAGGAAAGCCCGGACTGCGAGATCGTGATCGGCGGAAACTGCGACGGTTCGATGGGCTGGTTCGTGGAGCCGACCGTCATCGTCTGCAAGAAGCCTGATTACGAATCCATGGTCAAAGAGATTTTCGCGCCGATCCTTTCCGTCTATGTCTATCCGGACGATAAGCTGGACGAGACCCTCCGGATCTGTGACGAGGCCTCTCCCTACGCGCTCACCGGCGCGATCTTCGCGCAGGACCGCGAAGCCATCGTGAAGATGGAGAAAGCACTTCTGCACGCGGAAGGCAATTTCTACATCAACGACAAATGCACGGGCGCTGTCGTCGGGCAGCAGCCTTTCGGCGGTTCCCGTCAGTCCGGCACGAACGACAAGGCCGGTACGGCGCTCAACATGATCCGCTGGATGAGCCCGCATTCCGTGAAGGAGACTTTCAATCCCTCCGACGCGATCGTCTATCCTTACATGTCGGAGAAATAAGCATGGGCATCCAGGTTTATTCCGAAGTCGGAAAGCTCCGGAAGGTCCTTCTGCACAGACCGGGACGGGAACTGGAAAACCTCGTCCCTGCTTACCGTGAGCGCATGCTTTTCGACGACATCCCTTACGTGCGTGTCGCGCGTGAGGAACATGACGCCTTCGCAAATGTGCTCCGTGAGCACGGTGTTGAAGTCGTCTATCTGGAGGATCTTCTCGCTGACGTTCTGCAGGATCCGGGCCTGCGCGCCTCCTTTACAAAGGAGTTTCTTCAGGATGCGGGCATTCGTCACGCAGACACGCTGGCGTGGCTGACCGACTATTATTCACAGTTCAAGGATCCTTCCGAACTCGTTCTGAAACTCATCAGCGGACTCCGTAAGGAAGAGTACCCGCGCGACGAGCAGGTCTGGCTCACGGACTGGCTCACGAAGGACTATCCCTTCGTGCTGGATCCGCTGCCGAACCTGTATTTCACGCGCGATCCCTTCGCGGCTGCCGGCAACGGCGTCTCCCTGCATCACATGCAGACGCATGTCCGGAACCGCGAGACCCTTCTGGGCTCTTATGTGCTCCGTTATCACCCGGATTACAAATGCAGTCCGCTGTGGTACGAGCCAACAGACGGTCCCAACATGGAAGGCGGAGACATTCTCGTGTTATCCCGGAAGGTCATCGCCGTCGGTCTTTCGCAGCGCACGCATCCGGATGCCGTCGAGCTTTATGCAAAGCGTATCCTGGCCTCCCGCTGCGGATTTGAAGAGATCCTGGCCTTCGACATTCCGAAGAACCGTGCCTTCATGCATCTCGACACGGTCTTCACGCAGGTGGATTTGGACAAGTTCATCGTCCACCCCGAGATCCGCGAAACACTCCGGGTATTCTCGCTGAGACTGAACCCCTCTTCCGTCTCGGGTCTCTCGATCACCGAAGAGGACGATTCCCTGCAGCATATTCTGGAGCGTCATCTCGGACTGGATCACGTCACGCTCATCCACTGCGGCGGTCAAAGCCCTGTTGACGCCGCGCGGGAGCAATGGAATGACGGATCGAACACGCTCTGCATCGCGCCCGGCGAAGTGATCGTCTATGAACGGAATTATACGACGAACGCGATCCTCAAAGATTACGGCATCAAAGCTTACACGATCCCCAGTTCCGAACTCTCCAGAGGCCGCGGCGGCCCGCGCTGCATGAGCATGCCGCTCGTCAGGGATCTTCTGTAGGACGTTCTTCCCGCATAAAGCGCAAAGACGTTTTCATCACAAAACCAACCCGGGAGACATCCTCCCATGTCTCCCGGGAGAACATTAAAACACTTTCTCTAGAAGGAGGAAATCATGGCAATCAATCTGAAAGGCCGGTCTTTTCTGTCCATCATGGACTTCACACCCCAGGAAGTGCGCTACATGCTGGATCTTGCGCATGACCTGAAGGCCAAGAAACGGGCCGGCATCCGCACGGAATCCCTGAAGGGCAAAAATATCGTCCTTCTATTCGAGAAGACCTCGACCCGTACCCGCTGCGCCTTTGAAGTCGCGGCGATGGATGAAGGCGCAGGCGTGACTTTCCTGGATTCCAAAAGCTCCCAGATGGGCAAGAAAGAATCCCTCGCGGACACCGCGAAGGTCCTCGGCCGCTTCTATGACGGTATCGAATACCGCGGTTACGATCAGAAGGTCGTGGAAGATCTCCGCACCTATGCCGGCGTCCCGGTCTGGAACGGCCTGACCGACGTCGATCATCCGACACAGGCGCTCGCGGACATCATGACCGTTGAGGAATATGTGCATAAACCCCTGAACGAAGTCAAGCTCGTGTTTTGCGGCGACACCCGCAACAACGTGGCATACTGCCTCATGTACATTTCCGCGAAGCTCGGCATCCACTATGTCGGCTTCGGTCCGAAGGAACTGGCTCCTGCGAAGGAAGTTCTGGACAAATGTCTCGAGGCCGCCAAAGAGACCGGCGCGACATTCGAGATCTCGGACGACCCCAAGTGCCTGGACGGCGCGGACGTCCTCTACACGGACATCTGGGCTTCGATGGGCGAGGAAGACAAGATTCCGGAGCGTGTCCGTCTTCTGACGCCGTTCCGCGTGGACGCCGCGCTTGCCGAGAAAACGCACAATCCGAACTACATTTTCCTGCACTGCCTGCCCTCCTTCCACGACTTCAACACCACCATGGCGAAGGACAGNNCTCGAAAAGGGCTACGACATCCGCGAAGTGACGGACGACGTGTTCCTTTCAACGCACAGCCACGCTTTCGACGAGGCGGAGAACCGCCTGCACACGATCAAAGCCGTCATCGTGGCCACGATCGGCTGACGGAGGATGGGGATGTCGAAAGCAGTTAAAGTCATCGTCGCGCTCGGCGGCAACGCCCTGCAGGAGTCCAAAGGTCCCGGTACGGCGGAAGCGCAGCTCGAAGTCGCAAAACGGACCTGTGAATACATCGCCGACATTAACGCGGCAGGTTATGAGATCGCCATCGTGCACGGCAACGGTCCTCAGGTCGGCCGCATCATTCTGGCCAGCGAGACCGCGAAAAACACGACGCCGGTCATGCCGTTTGACGTCTGCTCCGCCATGAGCCAGGGCTATATCGGCTATCATGTGCAGCAGGCGCTTCAGGACGCGCTCCGTAAGCGCGGCAGGGCGGATCTTCCGGTCGTCACGCTGATCACCCAGGTCGCCGTGGATCCTGAGGATCCGGCTTTCCAGAATCCGACAAAGCCCATCGGTCCATTCTACAGTGAAGAAGAGGCCAAGGAACTCGCCAAAACGAAAGGCTACACCGTGAAGGAGGATGCCGGCCGCGGCTGGCGCCGTGTCGTGGCAAGCCCGATTCCGAAGAAGATCGTCGAGCTGGATACGGTGAAGCGTCTTTGGGACTCTTCCATCGTGATCACCTGCGGAGGCGGCGGCATTCCCGTCGTTCCGAACGGAGAAGGGGGCTATGACGGCACCGCGGCGGTCATCGATAAAGATTTCGCTGCCTCTCTTCTTGCCCGTTCTCTGGACGCGGACATTCTCCTCATCCTGACCGAGGTCGAAAAAGTTTCCCTGAATTTCAGGAAGCCCGACCAGAAGGATCTGGACCACATGACAGTCGAAGAAGCCCGCAACTTCATCGAAGAAGGCCACTTCGCGCCCGGTTCGATGCTTCCGAAAGTCAAGGCTGCGGTTGATTTTGCAGTCTCCGCCCCCGGAAGAAAGGCGATCATCACCTCGCTTTACAAAGCGGTCGACGCGCTTCAGGGCAAGACCGGAACGGTCATCGAAGCCTGAGGGCTTTTTCCGGCCAACGAAATGAAACCGGAACGGCATTGAGCCTTCCGTCAAAAATGAATCCACCAGGAGGAACCCATGCATTCTTCAGAAGAGATCATCAACCAAACCAATCATTACGGCGCACACAACTATGCGCCGAAGCCTGTCGTCATCGTAAAGGCTGAAGGCGCCGTCGTGACGGATCCGGAAGGCCGTAAATACTACGACATGCTCTCCGCCTACTCGGCGCACAACTTCGGTCACCGTCATCCGGAGATCGTCGCGGCCGCCAAGGCTCAGCTGGACAAGTGCACGCTGACCAGCCGCGCCTTCCACTGCGAGAACCTCGGTGATTTCTATGAGAGCCTGGCGAAGCTCACCGGCAAGGACATGGTCCT
>DBVJ01000008.1:0-209 GCA_002308115.1 Lachnospiraceae bacterium UBA1267 | reverse complement strand
TTCAAGACCATCCCCTACGGCGACGCCCAGGCGCTGCGGGACGCCATCACGCCCAACACTGTCGCCTTCCTGGCGGAGCCCATCCAGGGCGAGGCCGGCATCATCCTGCCCCCGGAGGGCTGGCTCACCGAGGTCCGCGAGATCTGCACCGAAAACAACATCCTCTTCCTGGCCGATGAGGTCCAGACCGGCTTTGCCCGCACCGGCGA
>DBVJ01000098.1:4146-4290 GCA_002308115.1 Lachnospiraceae bacterium UBA1267 | reverse complement strand
GTAGTTCGAGAAAGTGGCGAAGAACGACCAGATGAGCGTCCAGACCAGAACTTCCGCGAAGGTCGCTCCGTAGGACTTCGTGCCGGCGTTCCAGCTCAGCATTTCCTTGAAGTGCTGAAGACCGACCCAGGTGAAGAGGTTGTT
>DBVJ01000098.1:2211-4085 GCA_002308115.1 Lachnospiraceae bacterium UBA1267 | reverse complement strand
GGCATGACCGTGAAGACCAGGATGCCCAGAAGAGGCAGCGCAAGAAGTGTTTTGTGGAAGTTGTCGTCCACCATGGACTGAAGGTCCTGCTTGCCGCTTCTTAAGGGCTTTCCGGTCTTCAGGATCTCTTCCGCGATCTTGTTCTGCCGGACGTTCACACGCCAGGTGTAAATGAACGCGATGATGAAGAAGATCGTCAGAACGCCGTACAGCAGGATCTTGAAGGAGTTGTCGCCGTAACTCGGGACATAGACGTCAAGCTCCTCATTGTAAGAGCCTCTCGGATCAGGACCGACCTTTCCGAGAGAAGGCAGCATGCTGAGCCAGTGGCCGCCGGTTACGATCATGTAGAAAATAAAGACTGCTTCGAAAAGCAGGAACAAAATGCCGCGGAGCACCTGTCCGCGGGCAATGTTGCCAAAGCCCATGAAGACGTAGGAAAGTTTGGTCTTCCAGTCCCCATGTACAAAGGTCATGACGATATCGGAAATCTCTCTTCCGATGGCAAGACCGGCATTTTTAAAGAATCGGCCGATTGTGCAGAGGAATCTCCAGATCGCTCCCGGAATTCCGATGAAGAACCTGCCGACCTTGTACCAGAATCGCTGCCACTCGTCCATCTTCAAGTATTCAACGTCTGATATTTTACTCATGGCTCATCCCCTATAGATGAAAAAACTGCCTGAGAATTCTCCCCTTCCTGATTCCGGGAAAAATCCCTTTGAATAGAAACGTTGGGGCTCCGAGGAGCCCCAACGCATAATGGTATTCAGTTACGGAGCGATCAGCTCGATCGTGCCGTTCTGACCGTCAAAGGTCAGCTTAACCTTGTAGTCACCTTCTTCTTTGACTTCGAAGTTGCCATCCGGACCATCACCGCCGAAGTTAACATCCCAGCTGAGACCCTGGCGGCACTTGAACTGTGTACCGGCAGCCATATGGAACGTATCATTGGAGACCCACACGCCCTCGGACTCTTCAGTCATGGCGAAATCAGTACCCCAAGCGGTGTCGTTGATCGCACCGATAACGGTGAAGGCCTTTGCGGTTGCTTCATCCATGGTGAACAGGCCGTCGATCTTTGCCTGGTAAGCTTCAAGCGCTGCCTTCAGGCCGGCATCGGAGCCATCGGAATCCATGACGTCGGTGCCGATGACCTTCGCGATATCCCACCAGGAGCCATGGATCTGGCCCTGCGGCACGGAGTACGGAGCCTGCTTCAGAAGAGCGGCAAGGCCCGGGTTGGCCTGGACTTCAGGAGAGGCCTGGGCGTTCAGGTTGGAGGGGCCCCAGCTGCGCTCGTTGAAGCGCTCAAGCTGGCACTTCTCACCGGTCAGGTACTGCGCAAGCTTGTGGCAGGCAGCCAGTTTCGCCTGGTCGGTGTTCGGCTTCACGCCCATGAGCTTGCAGCCGTTGAAGGAGCCGAGATGGTATTCCTTACCGTCGACTTCGAAGGAAGGAAGATCCGTGACGCCCATGTTGTCGCCGAGGATGCCCTTAACGGTCTCATAGTCCCAGATACCGGAAACGACAACTGCGCAGTTCTGCTCGAAACCGGTGCCCTTGGAAGCAGACAGATGCCAGTCAGAGGAAACGAACTTATACAGACCCTTCGCGGAGATCAGGCCTTTGTCGGAGTTGAAGTCATCGTTGACGGACAGGAACTTACCGGTCTCGTCGATCGTCCATTCGGACACGCAGCCGGTTGCGAAGAACCAGGATGCGATGTACCATGCAGAGGTTTCAGCCTCGAAGGAGAAATACTTCTGAGCCTTCTCGCAGTCGGCCAGGAGCTTCTCAAAGCTGTCGACATCCGATTCCGGGATGACGCTCTTGTCATAGTACATAAAATAGCCGTTGTCCGCGGTCAGCGG
>DBVJ01000098.1:0-2203 GCA_002308115.1 Lachnospiraceae bacterium UBA1267 | reverse complement strand
ACAGGGAACCGTCGGAGGTCTTCGCGGCCTTGACGACGCCTTCCGCGTTCTCGGCGGTGACCTTCTCAGTCGCCTTGGCGCCGAGCTGAGAAACAGCACCTGCAAGCACGAGACGTGCGAACTGGTCCTGCGCGAAGCAGAACAGNNCGCCGGCTTCGACGTCGGTGATCATGTTCGTGCCGGCATCCGCTTCGGAAACGGCCTCGACCGTCGCCTTGAACTTCAGACCGTCTTCGTTGTTCGCATTGTAATCTTCGATCTGCTTGATGGTGAGATCTTTGATTTCATCTGCGACCCAGATGGTCACTTCATACTCCTTGACCTCGACCGGGCCGGGAGCGTCGGTCTTCTGCTCTTCTGCCTTCGTGGTCTTGTCATCCGCGGGCTGTGTCGGTTTGCTCTGACATGCAGCGAGCGAGAACACCATCAGTGCAGCAAGAAGCAGTGCTAAAAACTTCTTCATGTGTTTTTCCTCCTAAAATTACATATGGAAATATCCATTTTTTCAGATCCAATAGGACCTACTTTGACGAATTATATCATTCTGTTCATGGTTTGTCCATATTTTTCCTGTGAAAAATAGTCAGTTCTTCACAGAATTCAGAAGACCGTCGTCGATCTTGCCCCAGGCGCCGTTCCCGGCTCCCGCGCAGGCTACGTAGATGCCGACCGTCAGAACGTCTCCATCCGAAACAGTAATGTCTCTCACGGTCTGGGTATCCCAGTTGTTGTAGCTTGTGATCTTCATTGGTATAGTCCCGACAGTCTCCCCGTTCACCTTTGCATACAGGTAAATGTCGGTCTCTCCGGCGTCGCCGCCCATGATGGACATCGTAAACTTGTACGTTCCTGCCGGAAGCTCACGGACTTCCTGCTCCAGCGTGAACTTCACGGAATCCTTCGCCGCGGACCAGAAATGATAATGCCATGCGCCGGTCAGGGAGTCTGTGGACTTCTCTTCCACCCGGAGCTCATCCGCCTTCGCAAGATCCGTCACGGTCCAGGGCGCTTCCGTCCCGTCCTCGAAACTATAGTTCTGAAGGAAGTTGTATTCGATCATGGCCACCTGGCAGTGCGCGGTCATGCCGCCCGCTTCTCCGGTCACGTCGTAAGTCTGAACGCCGCCGGCGTACATTTTCTGAAGATCTTCCTCTGTGATGTTCCACTGCACCGGAACGGCCTGCTTCGAATCGTCGGTCATGACGGCGTTCACTGTCTCGGGCAGCTCGATCGTCCCGGCAAGATCCACCTGGATCGCGCTGTCCTCGATTGCATCCACCCGGAGTTCCGTTTCGTTGCCGAAGCGTGCCAGGTTGAAGATCCTAAGCGACTCGAGGGGCTTTCCGTCCGCGTCGAAGAATGCCTGGTTGTCCACGGCGGAACCGCCGTAGTATTTTCCGGCGTCCACGGGATCGTAGCCCGCTGCGTAAGACGATGCCCAGCCGGAGCCGTACTTCTCCCACTTTTCGTGGTTTTCTTCCCAGGAGTTCCGTCCGACCGTGATCCAGGCGCCTTCCCAGTAGCAGATCCCGATACCCTCGGGGATCTTCGCGACCGCCTCCATGACGTTGCGGACAGCGTTGGCCTGGCCCTGGACCGTGTAGGGATAGTTCTTCACGACGGCGCTTCCGTCGCCGATGGTGTTGCCGTTAAAGTCTGTATCTTCAGCCGTGAAGGCATAGGAGGTCTCGAGCACCATGACCTTTTTCTCATACTTCGAGGCGATGCCGGAAAGCACGTTGGTCAGATTCTCAAGCGTTCCGTGCCAGTAGGGATAATAGGAAGAGCCGAACACGTCGTAGTCGACGTTGTAATACTTCAGTTTGCTGGCGTAGGTGTCGTAGGAAGCACTGTTTTCCGGATTTGCAAAATGCACTGCGACGAGCGCCTCGGGATAGATCTCGCGGACCGCGCGGGAGCCCGCCTGCATGATGTACTGGATGTTGAACCAGGTCTTCTCGCCGCACATCGTGCCGTTGGTCTCATTGCCGACCTGCACCATACGGACCGGCACGCCCGCGTTCCGAAGCTTCGTGAGGCAATCCTTCGTGTATTGATAGGCCGCTTCGCTCTTCTCTTCGATCGCCATGCCCGCCCAGGCTCTGGGGACCATCTGCTTTCCGGGATCCGCCCAGAAGTCCGAATAATGGAAGTCCACAAGAAGCGCCATGCCGTACTTCGCGGCGCGCTTTCCGATCTCCAC
>DBVJ01000119.1:7067-9581 GCA_002308115.1 Lachnospiraceae bacterium UBA1267 | reverse complement strand
TTCTCCTTCCAGACCGGCGCCGGCGCGATCCCGATCGCCATCACGAATTTCCTCGGAGAGAAAATGGAGGAGGCCGGCATCACGGCGAGTTTCGCGCTTGGCGGCATTCCGGCGGCCATCATCGACCTGCACAAGAAAGGTCTGGTCCGCGTCGTTGCGCAGAGCCAGAGCTTCGACGCCGTGGCTGCCCGGGCCATCTACGAGAACCCGAACGTCATCGAGATCGACAATGCCGTCTACTCCAACCCATTTGCCAAGGGCTGCATGCTGGACCGTCTGGACTTCGGCGTCCTGGGGGCTTTGGAGATCGACACGGACTTCAACATCAACATCCTCACCGGCTCTTCCGGCGAGATGATGGGCGGCCTGGGCGGCGGTCCGGACGTCGCGGACGGCGCCAGGATCTCGATCGTCACGCTCCCGCTCACAAGAGGCCGCACACCTTCCGTGGTGAAGCGTGTCTTCACGCTCTGCACGCCCGGCGCGAGCGTCGCCATGGCGGTCACGGAAGCCGGCATCGCGCTGAACCCGGCGCATCCGATGTATGAAGAGCTTCGGGAAGACCTCACGGCGGCCGGCATCCGTCTCACCACCCTGGACGCGCTGCAGAAACTCGCCGAATCCATCGTGGGCGTTCCGGATCCCATCGAGACCACGGACCGTGTGGTCTGCGTCGTGGAATACCGGGACGGCACCGTCATTGACACCATCAAGGAAATCAAGCCGAAGAAGGCATGATGCATACAAAGAACAAGAAAGAACCATAAAAGGGAGGAATGAACATGAATTCGATGCAAGAAACCAGAGCATGGCTGGAGTCGATCGGACAGCCCGGCGGAGATCTCTACAACCTGCCCACGTCTGAAAAGCGTTTCGACGACGGCTGCCAGTACCGTTTCGAGGTGCCCGGCATCCAGGGCCCCGGCGTCATGAAGACGCTCTTAGAGGAGTTTGACAACCTCGGCTTCTACATTCACCGTGTCACACAGACCAAGGGCATCTGGACACTTTCTGACGCCGACATCGAGAAAATGGTCGCGCTGGCCCAGGAGCATCAGGTCGAGCTGATCCTTGCCACCGGCCCCCGCGCCACGACCGACACTTCTGCCTCCGTCAAGTCTCCGGAAGGCGTCCGCATGGGCTATCGTCTCCGCGGCCAGGACCAGATCGTCCGCGCCATCGAAGACATCAAGCGCGCCGCACGCCTCGGCGTCCGCACCTTCCTTGTCTATGACGAAGGCCATCTTTGGGCGCTCAACAAGGCCCGCGCGACCGGCCTCATCCCGGCGGACTGCAAGTTCAAGATCTCCGCGCACGCAGGCCACGGCAACCCCTGCTCCGCAAAACTGATGGAAGAGATCGGCGCCGACTCCTTCAACATCGTCCGCGACTATCAGCTGCAGCATCTGGCCGCCGTCCGTGCCGCGATCAACATCCCGATCGACTGCCATACCGAGAACCCCGANNGGCGGCTTCATCCGTCACTATGAGGTTCCGGAAATGATCCGCGTGGCGGCCCCGATCTATCTGAAGACCGGCGGTTCCGTCGCAAAGACGCACTCCTGGGATTCCACCAACGAGGACGCCAAGAAGCGTGCAAAACAGGTCATGCTTGTAAAACGCGTCATCGACGAATATTATCCTGAGGCCCTGTATTCTCCCAAGGGCTCGATCAAGCACTGATCATCCGTACGGAACGGGCAGGCGCGCCTTGCCCGTCTTCGGCGTGATCTCCCACACAGCGCACCGCCCTTCGCGGTCTAAGGAGACTGTTTATGGAATTCAGAAACATTACCGCGCCTTTTACCGACGAGGTCCTAAAGAGCCTCAAGGTGGGCGACATCGTCAACGTGTCCGGTACGATTTTCGCCGGCCGTGACGCCGTGCTTCCGAAAATCGTGAAGCTTATCGAAAACAATGAGCTTGGAGAGAAAGGGATCGACCTTCAGGGCGGCGTGATCTTCCATACCGCCGTAAGCCCCGCGGGCGTCGGCCCCACGTCTTCGAACAAACTGGAGATCGAGGGTACCATGCCCCAGCTCACGAAGGCCGGCATCCGCATGCACCTCGGCAAAGGCGAGCTCAAGAAAGAGACCGTCGAAATGTTCAAGGAATACAACGCGGTCTTCGCCGTCATCGCCCCGGTCACGGCGCTTCTGAACAGCAAGGTGCTGGAGAAGAAGTGTCTGGCATTCCCGGAACTCGGGATGGAGGCTTTCTATGAGCTGAAAGTAGATCAGTTCCCCTGCATCATCGCAGCCGCGGGCGGGCACAGCATTTTCGAAAAGGAGGGTGAATGATGGAAACGAACCGTGAGATCATCGTTCAGAAAGTGGCCGACTGCCTGGTGCGTGCAGGCTCCACCTTCCTTCAGGACAAGAAAGACGCCTACTGCCGCGCGATCCATGCGGAAACCCTCGAGCGCGCAAAATGGAACCTCGAGACGATCCTCGAAAACGCGGAGGTCGCGGAACGCGACCGGAGCCCTCTCTGCGACGATACGGGCATCCCGCA
>DBVJ01000119.1:0-7013 GCA_002308115.1 Lachnospiraceae bacterium UBA1267 | reverse complement strand
TCGGAAGGTCTGAAACTTCTGCCCGGCCGTCCGATGGCCATCATGGGCAATGACAAAGAGCGAATCGACATGTCCGGCGGCATCAGCCCGCGCTCCGAAGACCTCCTGCCCGCGCCTTTCCTGGTCAAACAAGTGAAGGAAGACGTGCTCCGGCTTCACGTCCTCATGCTGGGCGGCGGCCCCGCGATCCGCGGCATGACCTACCGTGTCTTCCATAAACATAACCTTCAGGTGGTCTTAAATGAGATCGTGAACCGCTCGAAAGACATGGTCCGCCTTCTGGGCTGCACCCCCTGCACGATGGCGGTCGGCGTCGGCCGTTCGCAGTTTGAAGCCACGTCCATGATGATGGAAGCGCTGGTCTACGGAGACTTCAACAAGCAGTCCGATATGGAGAAGTTCATCACGGACGAGCTGAACAAGACCAACGTCGGTCCTCTGGGCCTGAACGGTCAGACGACGGTGCTTGCGACCTTCATGCGCGTCGCGCCGCAGCGTGCCTCCGGCGTCCGCGTCGTCGCGATCCGTCCCGGCTGCTGCTTCGAGCCCAGGATCGCCTCTGTGGAACTGTAAAACGTTTTCATGCGCCCGCTGCTTCGGCTTCGGGCGCTTCTTCTTTGGTGAGGAGCCTTTATGGAAGTCCCTAGGTTGAATTACTCCGACGAATTCGTCAAGACCCTCTATACCCTCTCCCGGAAAGAGATCACGCCTGAACTTCAGGCGGAAGCTAGAAAGTGCCTTCTCGACGGCCTGGGCTCCCTGTACGGGGGCATGGAACTCATGCGAAAGCATGTGGACGCCTATCTGGACCAGCTGCCAGAAGTGCCCGGCGGCGCGTCTGTCATCGGTCACGGAAGGCGTGCTTCCATGCAGGATGCCGCGCTTACGAACGCCCTCTCGCTCCACGTTCTGGACATGGACGACGGCCACCGTTTTTCGACGGTCCATCTGGCCGCATCTGTTCTGCCTGCCATCCTGGCCGTCGGAGAATGCCGTGACCTTTCGATGGACGATCTGATCCGCGCTCTTCTTGTGGGTTATGAGACCGGCATCCGCATGGGCCGCTGCATCCAGCCCGCGAACCGTGCGCGCGGCTTCCATTCTTCCGGAACCGCCGGCACGCTCGGCGCCGCGATGGCTGTGGCTGCGCTCCTCGATTTCACTCAGGAAGAGATGAAAGACGCCCTCGCTGCCGCCTGCACCTCTGCCGCCGGTAGCCTCGAGGTCATGGAAAACGTATCCACGCTGAAGCCCTTCAATCCGGCACGCGCCTGCCACGCCGGCATTACGGCGGCGTTGATCGCCCGAAGCGGTCTCAAGAGTCCCATGGATCCGCTGGACGGTAAATTTGGCTTCCTGCGTGCCATGGGCGAGACCTCGAACCGTGAAGTGCTGACGCTGGCCTTCGATCCCGGCTGGAACATCCGGGGCTGCTATCACAAGATCCACGCGGCCTGCCGTCACACCCACGCGCCCATCGATGGCGTGCTCGCGATCAAGGCACAGGCGGATTTCCGCCCGGAAGACGTGGATCACGTCCTCGTGGAAATGTACGGCCAGGGCATCAAAGGTCATGATTACCGGATGATCAATACTGCGCTCGAAGCCAAAATGTCGATCCCTTACGCCATCGCCTGTGCCATCGTCACCGGTTCCTGCGGCATGACCGCATTTTCCGAAAAGAACATCCGCGATCCCGAGATCCAGCGGATCCTTCAGAGCGTGCGTGTCGTGGAAGATCCCAACTTTACCGCGATCGTCCCGATGAGAAGACCGGCCCGCGTCACGATCACGCTTCGGGACGGCCGTTCCTTCACGGAAGACGTGCAGTACGCCATGGGCGAGCCTGAGAACCCGATGACCGAAGAAGCCTTCCTCGGAAAGTTCAGGGATCTGGCAAAGGCAGGCGGAAAATCCCCGGAAGAAGCAGAACGTGTCATCGATGCCGCGCTGCATTTTGAAGGAAGCGTCCGGGAATTCATCCGGATGCTGTGACGAACTGACCGGAAAGCATAGAGAAATCGGGTCCGCCCCGAAGGGCGGGCCCGATTTTTTCCTGATTTCGTTTTTTTGAATGCTTTTATTCCACGGTTACCTGCTCAGTTTCGCTGATAGCAAAAACCGTAAGGAAGAGCGACTCCAGGTCCTCGGAATCCGTCCAAATGCGGTAGTAATACCGGCCGACCGGCAGATCGAATGTATGCGCTGCCGCATCCTCTTCGTGCACGTATTTCCCGGAGGTCTCGATCCGCGCGAAGGCCTTGCCGTCACGGGCAGCATTGTAGAGGAAATGCGGGAATTTGCTGAGAGCGTCCGTCTCCAGACGGATACCTCTATCGTGGATCACGTCCCAGACGTCCCTGCCGTCAAATTTGAAGGAGGATCTGGCGGAAAGAAGGCTGTCGTTGACCGTCTCAGTCATGGTATGCCCCACCTGATGATCTGAAGAAGTATTGGTCAGATGGTTTACGAACTGATACGTGCGCGGCCCCAACAGATTCTGCTTCGTCATTTTCCCTTCGAAAAGGACTTTCCTGTCCCCGTCCTCGATGACGTAGCCGGGCTTTAAGCTGTGGCCGTCGAAACTGCAGTAGAGTTCCCGTACGCCTTCCCGGTCTTTATAGGCTTTGAAATCCACTGGAGGCAGGCCTTCGCCTGGTCTCTTCTCATCCAGTTCTTTGCTCTTTTTGAAAGCCTGTATGGTCCGAAACACGCCGAAAATGACGGCCGCTGCGCCGACAGCGATCACAACGGGCCAGATGAAGTCCGGGATCTTCGCGTTCGTCACCTTTCCGGGGTCCGAAGGATCATAGAACACCTGGATCGGATCTCCCACGGCGTACTTCTGGCCGAGGCCGTCGAACGACCCGTTGTAGCTCTTTCCATCCACCTCATAAGTAAAACGGACGTTATAGACGGTCTTGTTGTCTTCGTCGACTGCGATGTCCTCTGTGACTTCCGTGACTTTTCCGGCAGTCTCCTCATAATTCCCGGACCGGAATCCGAGCATGATCACTCCGAAAATGATCAGGATGAGGCCTACGGGAACGAAAAACCGCGCAGGTCCTGAGTTTCGCATGATCCTTACGAATTTGCTTTCCATGTTCATTGTGTTCTACCTCTCTGTCTGTTTTTTTGTATTTGATATCCGTATCTGTGTCTTCTTATCCGAATTCTTTTTCTGAAGCTCTTTCCAAAAGCATGCAGAAAATGCTGACGGCCAGAAGGTCGGCCGAACCACCCGGGGAAAGATTCTTCCGGATGAACCAGTCATCCAGCTCTTCGACGGCGCTCAAACCAGGCTCTCCCGCTGAAAGGAGCGCACGCACTTTCTCCACGGCTTCCTTCGCGTCCGTGAAGCCGCATCGCGCGATCAGGTTGGTATCCTTTCCAAGGGCAATGAGATGAAGAAGAACGCTCTGATACCTGCCTTCTTCCCTGTGCGCCCTGAGATAAGGAAGCGCTGTCAGACGGACAGACGGGAAGCCATCCGCTGCTTCGCCGCGTGCGCCGCGAAGGCCATAGTCCCTATAGATCCTCTGGCCGGAGGTCAGTGCGTTGTCGGGGAGGCTTCCGATCGTCCTGAGATCTTCTTCGACAGAGGCCGAGGCGATCTTGCCGCCCTCGAGAAGCATTTTCTCCGGCTCCGGAAAACGGTCTGCCTGCCAGAGCCTGCCAAACGCTCCGAGGAGGATCCCGAAGAGATAAACGGCTCCTTTATGTGTATTCACGCCGTCTGTCACGGAAAACATCGTTTTCTCTGCTTCCAGGCCAAGCTTTCTGAGAAGCGGGAAAGTCTCTTCCGGTGCCTTTTTGACGCTGTCCATGCCGGCGCGTATACATGCTTCAAAATAAGGCCCGAGCGCTTCCGCGCTCCTGATCATCAGCCCGAGGTCCATATCTTTGTGGCTTTAGGAATTCCGGCCGTCCACAAGCCCGGGCTTCGGCGTGGTCCGGGCTTCCATGATGATGGAAGACACGGCGAGTTCCGCAAAGTGCGCGGGATCTTTCCGGGAAAAAAATGCACGCATCCTCCTCTCCGCCTCTGCGCGCACTTCGCTGAGCGGGTGCATCTGTCCGGCGGCGCAGGCTCTTCCGGGCGCGCCGCACAAGATGCACGGCCGTTCCTGAAATCCCAGCTCTGTACGGGAAACCGCATGCCCCTTTTCATCATATACGTCCAGATCCGCAAGGCGCCCCGCGGGGTCTGTCTCCTCCAGGTCTATACAGTGTCTTTTGAGTTCACGGGCGGGGATATCAAGCGCCCAAAGAAGCTCCGGACCGGTCTTCTCGTAACGGATCTCGGCATCGGAAGCGCCGGATTTCTCGAAAGCCGTCCACAAAAGATCCAGCCAGGCGTGGAAGGTCCTTCGAATGAGCGGGCCGTCCTTCACGGCCCCGGGGATATTCATGGTCATCGAAAGAACGGGACAGCCGCTCTTCTTTATGAGCGCTTCCCGTCTTTTCACCCGCTCCTCCCGAGCGTTCAGGATCTCCATGAGCGTGCATTCCGTCATATTACGCTGCCCCGAAAAAGCGCGTAAAGCACCGGCTCTGCCTCTTCCGATGTAAAGTATCGCCAGGTGCTCTCCGGAGTCATTTCCTTTACCGTCTCCAGATCTCCCGCCGCCAGCGCTTTCCGGACGGAGCTCGCGGAAATGAGCCTCCTTCCGGCCCGGATCCTGGGAATCACACGGCATTCGATGCCGGCCTCGGGCAGCGCCTCCAGCATGGCATCGTTGTAGAGCCTCGTAACGGGGCTTTCCGGCTCTTCTCCGACGAGACGGGCAGAGATTCCAAGATCATACGCAATTCGCGTAAAAACGGCCAAATCGACGCTTGTATGGGTTTTTACAGCCTCTTCTTCGTCTTTCAGGAAGTAAGACGGAAATGTGGCCTGGCTGATGACGTAGGGTCCGGACGGCAGGATGGTCACATTTGGAAGATCTCTGAGGCCTTCCCGGACCAGCCTGTATCTCACGGAAAATGGGATGGCCCCGTTCTCCTCTTCCACGACGAAGACCAGGACGCGTGTGTATGCTTTGGCGGCCGTCTCGGCAAGATGCCTGTGCCCCAGGGTAAAGGGATTCGCATTCATGACGATAGCCGCTGTACCGGTGCACTCTTCCCGGTTCGATCGCGCCTCCCATTCTTCCCCTTCCAGTTCTTTCCTCACATCTTCGAGCCACTTCACGAAGCCGTCTTTCCGGCTCTCCATAAAGACCGCGCCGGGAACAGAAACGATCTCATGAAATCCAAGGTCTGTCATGAGTTCCTTGTAGGAGGGTTTCGTGCAGAGAAATGCGTTCGTATAACCGCGTGAGATCTCAATCTGAAGAAGGTGCGAAACGATACGGCCCATATAGCCCTCGCCCTGAAGATCCGGCCGTACAGCAAGACAACGCAGCGTATTCCGGAAGAGACTCCCGGAAGCCAGGGCATTTTCATCCTCGTCGACGAGTACGCAGCTGTAGTCCAGATGCGGGTCGGGACGGATCCCGGCATCCGAAAGAAGGCGGATCATCTTCTTCTGAAGTCCGCGTTCTTTCTCATCAGCTTTCAGGATGTATTCAGCCATGCTTGACCGCCTTTATCTCTGCTTCCGTATGGTCCGCTTCGTGCCGCCCTTATGCTCTGGCATTCGGGCAGTGCTCTTTCAGAAACGCCCAGACAAATTCGTAATCTGCGTCTGTTTCCGCATAGACCTGGTTCTTGTTGAACGGGCTTTGGACCTTGATCGTGTGCATACGCCTCCGTCTCACGAGCCGCCTCACATTGGAAAAGACCGAGACGGATACATTGCCCGATACCGCATTCAGCCCCGCTCCGGCAGCGCTTAAACTGCCTGACAAGGCGCCTGCCATGGCCGTGATCCAGGCGATCGCCTCTGCTTTCTTGTATTGCTTCGGCATCTGGATATGCGAGACGCTTTCATCATCCATTTCAAACAGGACTTCGTATTTCCAGCCATAGATCCCGGCAAGGATCAGATAGGACACGAAAATGATTCCGATGAACACTGCGGCGACGATCAGAAGGATCTTCAGATTGTCCTCGTCCAGCACGGTGATCTGCCAGTCGTCAAAGAGATCGACGGCAAATGCGAAGAGGGCGACGGCGGCCGCCGCGATACCGAAGACCTTCAGGACGGTCAAGAGGATCACCGGATTTTTCAGCATGCTGAATTCGTAGACCCAACGGTATTTCCCGTCGGGACACAGCCAGATATGGTCTGTTATCCGCTTTCCTTCCATTTGTTTTTCCTCTGTCCTAATGGATTATTATATTATAGCATTTCACCGTGCATAAGTCATCTATATAACCGCCACATTTCATCGATGCCCTACGGCCTGTGAATTCCTGAGCAGCAATGCCGCATGCATAGAAAAACCGCCGCGCCCCAAAGGACGCGGCAGCTTTTCTGAATCAGACTCTGAAAGCCCTTATACAAGCAGGTTCTCTTCGGTCTCGGGATCGAAGAAATGCATGACCTTGCCGTCGAAAGTGACGTAGAGTTCCGCGCCGGCCACAAGGCTCTTGTGGAATTCCTTCGAAAGGTCGATGGTGGGGACGCGGACGATCAGGTTCGCGCCGTCGTCGTTCTTCTCTTCGTTTCCGGGGCAGACCAGATGGAGATGGAGTTCGGAGCCCATCATTTCCTTCACGCGCAGCGTGCACTTGATTGCAGCCGGATCACCTGCTTTCGAAAGACGAATGTGCTCCGGACGCGCGCCAAGGATGACCTTCCCGCTCTTCACGCCGGCAGCCTTCAGTGCCGCGCCCTTCGAGCCCGTGACCGGGATCTTCGCGCCGTAAGGCGTGACGTAGTACTGGCCGTTCTCTTCGACGAGCTCGGTCCGGAAAATATTCATCTTCGGGGATCCGATGAATTCGCCGACGAAGAGGTTCTTCGGCATTTCGAACACTTCCGTCGGAGTGCCGACCTGCTGCATGAAGCCGTCCTTCATGATGACGATGCGGTCGCCCAAGGTCATGGCTTCCGTCTGGTCATG
>DBVJ01000135.1 GCA_002308115.1 Lachnospiraceae bacterium UBA1267 | reverse complement strand
GCAATTATGTGCAGAGAGGCACGCCTGCCGTCATCGACAAATATGAGCGCGCGCGTATGGCGCTTCAGGGCGGCGCGGACCTTGTGCTGGAACTGCCCTCTTTGTTTGCGACCGCCAGCGCGGAAGTCTTCGCGACAGCCTCAGTCTCTCTTCTCTATCAGCTCGGTGTGGTCGACAGCATCGGATTCGGCGCGGAATATACAGATCTTGGCACCTTGAAGAAGATCGCAAACGTTCTGAACCATGAACCGGATTCCCTTCAGAGAGACCTGCGCGACGCGCTTCGTTCCGGACTGAACTATCCTTCCGCGCGGGCATTGGCGCTCGGGTCTTATTTTGGAGACGAGATCGAGAATCTGGATGAGATCCTGGACAAACCGAACAATATTCTGGCCATCGAATATCTTCGTGCGATCGAACGGCTCGGGACCTCTTTGACGCCGCTTGCGGTCAAGCGGTGGCACACGGACCACAATTCCGATAAAGTCTACGACAATGTGGCGTCGGCTACGGCGCTGCGTTCCATGATCTATGAGGAGGATGGCGGGATCGAGCGGATCACCCCCTTTGTACCGGCTTATACCGCCAGGGAATTCGCACTGAAACTGAACATCTGCACGCCTGTGCGCTCGGGTGATTATTCCGAACTTCTGCAGTACCGTCTCTTCATGGAACGGGATCATCTTCAGGAGTACATGGATTTCTCGCCGGAACTTGGCGACAGGGTCAACAACATTCTGCCCTGCTGCTACTCTTTCAGGGAATGGGCAGAAGCGCTCAAGTCAAAAACCTATACCCACACTCGTGTGAACCGCGCGTTGATGCATCTCATTCTGGGCATGAAGGAAGAAGACCTCAAGTCTTATCAGGAAGACGACTACTGCATGTACGCACGTGTTCTGGGCTTTAGGAAAGATGCAGTGGCATTGTTGTCGGAGATCACAAAAAATACGGCGCTCCCGATCATCACAAAGATGGCGGATGCGCCGAAACAGCTGGACAAGAGAGCCATGAAGCTTCTTGGTTTTGACATTTACGGATCAGATGTTTACCGGACGATCGTGTACAACAAGTTCGGGACAAGTCTGAAGGACGATTACAGAGCTGGCATCATCAAAGTGTGAACATCGGCGTTTTGACGCCACGTTCCGCGACCGAGAGAAGGACCTGATCCAGAACGCCCATTTCCCGCAAACGGTTTTCCATGGTTACCCGGACAATGTCCGGGTAATTGTTGTTTTCAGAGATGTGGCCAAGAAGAAGCACCTTGAGTCTGGGCGACCAGATCTTTGCGACCAGATCCGCGCAGGAATCATTGGAAAGATGCCCCATCCGGCTGAGGATCCTTCTCTTCAGCTCGTAGGGATACGGCCCTACTTCAAGCATGCGGATGTCATGATTCGATTCCAGAAGGGCGCCGTCAAGGTCCTTTAGCATCTGAATGGTTTCTTCGGTATAAGAGCCGGAATCCGTAAACACGGCAAAAGCCTTGCCCTTCGATTCGAAGCGGTATGCCAAAGGCTCCTCAGCATCGTGAAATGTGCGGAAAGGCCTGACGAGGAAGCTTCCGGCCAGAATACTGTCCCCGGCATGAACCGGCCGGAAAAGCGGCTTTAAAAGCCCCTCCGGGTCTCTCGAAGAATGCTCCAGCCTGTAGAAAGTTCCTTCACTTGTATAAACGGGTATTTGATATTTGACCGCAAACAGCGGAAGTCCTGCCACATGATCGATGTGCTCATGTGTGATGAAAACGCCCTTGAGTTCATGCGGATCGATCCCGTAAACTTTCAATTCATCCGTGATGCGTTTACAGGAAATGCCCGCGTCCACCAGAACGCAGCATTCATCATCCCGGATCAGTATGGAATTGCCGTTGGATCCCGAAGAGATCGCTTCAAACTGTATCATGTTTCAGAGGTACTCCCAGTTCAGCCATGAGAAGTCTTGTCTTTTCATAGCTCTCAGGAAGACTTCCGCCGGTATCGATGACATGGTCGGCAAGGCGAAGAAAATCTTCCGCCTGAAGCTGCCCGTCCATCACTCTAAGTGACTTTTCTCTTGTGTAACCGCGTGAAGCCATGAGCCTTTCCACGCGGACCTCTCTGTCCGCCGTGACCACGATCACTTCCTGACAGAGCGGGATCAGGTTTCCTTCTTTCAGCAAAGCGGCTTCCAGGAAAATGTGCCGTTCTTTTGTCCGCCGGATCCGGCGCATGATGGAATCCCGTATGATCGGATGCTCGATCTCGTTGGCTTTCTTCTGAAGCGCAGGATCTGAAAAAATCCATTCAGCCAGTTTCGTACGGTCGATCTCGCCGTCCGGAAGGAGGATCTCCGGTCCGAAGCCCTCTAAGAGCGCCTTGTATACCGAACGGCCCTTCCGCATGAGTTCGCGGCCGACTTCATCTGCCTTCAGGACACGGCAGTCATAATGGTCGGAAATATAGCGGAGGATCTCGCTTTTCCCGGCGCCGATGCCGCCTGTCACGCCATAAACAATGTGCGTATCATTTGGTTTCATACCAGGAATAGCCTCTCTTTGCTTCTACTTCCAGACGGACTTTGAGATCTGCCGCGTGTTCCATTTCCCGGACCAGGATCTCTTCCACCCGGTCGGCTTCGTCCAGATACGCTTCGACCAGGAGTTCGTCATGGACCTGAAGCACGATTCTGGAACGCAGTTTCAGTTCTTTCAGTTTGTCAGAGACGCGGATCATGGCAATCTTCATGATGTCCGCGGCGGTGCCCTGGATCGGTGAATTCATGGCGACGCGTTCTGCAAACATCCGCTCATGAAAACTTTGGGAATTGAGTTCCGGAATCGGGCGGATCCGGCCGTACAAGGTTTTTACATAACCATTTTCACGGGCATAGGCGATCGACTCCTTCTGGAAACGCTCAATGCCCGGAAATGCTTTGAAATACCCGGAAATATAGCGCTCTGCCTCCGCGCGCGAAATTGACAGGTTGTCCGCCAGACCAAAGGCGGAAATGCCATAGATGATCCCGAAGTTGACGGCCTTGGCGTTGGAGCGCATCTCGCGCGTCACTTCCTGAAGCGGGACATGAAACACCTGGGACGCCGTCAATGCGTGAACGTCCGCGGCATGGTTATAGGCTTCGATCAGGTTCTCGTCTCCGGACATATGCGCCATGACACGGAGTTCGATCTG
>DBVJ01000099.1:19630-19804 GCA_002308115.1 Lachnospiraceae bacterium UBA1267 | reverse complement strand
CAAATGTCAAGAATCTGCAGGGGGTCGTCTTCGTTCTTTTGAAAAAGATCTACAGGCTTATTTTCTCCGCCCTTCTTCAAAGAGCTTCGTGAACCGGGGCCCGTCCAGAGGCGTGCCGACGATATCCGCAAAATGAGTCGGTACAGCGGTCTGAATGTCCATGCGGAGCGCGAA
>DBVJ01000099.1:18945-19562 GCA_002308115.1 Lachnospiraceae bacterium UBA1267 | reverse complement strand
GGCGTGACGTCCGTGTCGCCCGCGACATAATACCGCACGCTGTCCATCGTGACGACATAGCCCAGCCAGCCGTTCTCCTTCGGATGGAACTTCTTCCCAATATTATAGGCGGCCACCGAGAGCGCCTTTATATTGCCGAAGACCGCGGAATCGCCCGGCTTAAGCCAGACCAGATTCTCTTTCGGCAGCACTTCCGACTTCTCAATGCTTTCCTTGCAGCTAAGCGGCGCGCAAAGGATCGTCTTCTCCGAAGCGACTTTTTTCACGTCCTCTGCCGAGAAGTGGTCAAAGTGATCATGGGTGATGAAAATGAAATCCGCGTCATGCGGCTCTTCGACAAGATGGAAGGGATCAAAGTACAGCACTTTGGATCCTTCGATGCGGATCGCCGAGTGGATCAGGATCCTGACGTTTTCCAGATTCAGTTCCTTCATTTGTCTTCCTCCTCTTCNNTCCGGATGGATCTGAAGGCGCACCTTTGTCACACGCCGCTCTTCCATTTCCGTGACAGTCAGTGTGAAGTTGGCATAATTCAGGCTGTATCCCTCCTCGGGGAAGCCCTCGTTGTATTCGGTCACCCAGCCGCCGACGGTATTGCTTTCATAATCGAAGTCGTC
>DBVJ01000099.1:14584-18833 GCA_002308115.1 Lachnospiraceae bacterium UBA1267 | reverse complement strand
CAGATGTCGCCGACGATCTGTTCCAGAACGTCCTCCATCGTGATGACACCCAGGGTGCCGCCGTATTCGTCCACGACAATGGCCAGATGCTGGCGGGCTTTCTTCAGTTCATCCAGAACGCTCGGCAGTTTCTGCGTACGGTAAACGAAGCAAGGCTCCAGCATGACTTCGCGAAGATCGATCTCACGGTTCTCCGACATGGCCTTCAGAAGATGATTCATATGAACGACACCGATAATGTGATCGATCGAGCCTTCATAGACAGGCAGCCGCGAATGTGTACAGGCGAGGGTCATCCGAAGGACGGCCTTCCGGTTCCAGTCCACGTCCAGCGCTTCCATATCCACACGGGCGGTCATCGCTTCATCCGCGGTGATATCCTTGAAGTCCAGCGCGGCCGACAGAAGTTCCGAACGGTCCGCGTCGATGACGCCTTCGTCCTCGGCGGTGTCGATGATGGTCTGCAGTTCTTCCGCGCCCTCATCCGCGTCCGGCTCTTCCGGCTCTTTGATCCACGCGGTCAGAAGATGCACCAGTTTCACGATCACAAAGGTCACTGGCCAGAACAGGATCCTGAGGAAGGACAGGAAGCCGGACGCCGAGCGGGCCATCCGGGTAGACTTGGCCTTCGCCACGATCTTCGGAATGGTCTCGCCGAAAATAATGATGAGGATGGTAATGACCGCCGTGGCCAGCGTGTTCATGCCGTCCGAGCCGGAAAGAAGCACCACGCCCACCGTTGTAAGCGCGCTCGCCGCGATATTTACGAGGTTGTTGCCGATGAGGATCGTGGAAAGACTGTCGTCGAAGTTCTCGGCGCGCTTCAGCGCGCGCTCCGCCTTCTTGTCGCCCTCTTCGGCTTCATTTTCCAGACGCACCTGGTTACAGGAAGACAGGGCCATCTCCGTACCGGAGAAGTAAGCGGACAGCACGATACACAATACGATGCCCAGAAGCACAAAGACCAGGATCAGGATCTCAAAAGGAGTCATTTCTGCCTCCTTTCTCCGCCTTCGGGGATCTCCGTTTCAGGATCATCCTCTTTGGGCAGCACTGTCATCTTGACCTTCAGGATCCGGTTATGCCGGATGTCGGTCACTTTGACATCCAGGTTGTGATAGCGGAAGGACGCACCACGTTTGGGAATCGCGGAAAACTGTTCAAAGACCCAGTCCGAGATCAGAAGATTCGTGAAGCGGTCTTCATTCTCCTTCTCTTCAGGATCTTCAAACCCGATGAAATCAAACGCGTCCAGCACGGTCTCGTCGCCGCTTACCAGGAAGGTGTCGTCCGTAAGCTTCGTCAAAGGCTCCCTGATCTCATCGTCCTCGTCCCAGATCTCGCCGACGATCTCTTCGAGAATGTCCTCGACCGTGACGACACCGAGCGTGCCGCCGTAACTGTCGGTGATGACCGCCATGTTCAGCTTGCGCCGGGACATTTCCGTCAGAAGCTCGTCGATCTCCATGGACTGATGGGCAAAGTACACCTTGTCCAGAAGCGGTCTGATCTCCGGGATCCGGCCGGTCTTCAGATACTTCTTGAAATACTTTCGGATCTGAAGCACACCCACCACGTTGTCGATGGTCTTCTCATAGGCCACGATGCGGGAGTGGTTCGACTTCTTCAATAATTCATGGATCTCTTCCGGGCTGTCCTTCACGTCGAAGGCGGCCAGGTCGACACGGGGCGTCAGGATCGAGGAGACCGTCACGTCGCCGAACTGAAGCGCGGAAGACACCAGTTCTCCCTGTTCTTCGTCGATGGTTCCTTCTTCCTGCATGTCCTCAATGATGTCGTAAAGCTCGTCTTCCGTGACAGTGGCTTCCTCGTCGCTCTTAAGGCCCTTTGCGACACCGTTTCCGATGAGCGCCAGGAGTTTCGAGAAAGGCCAAAGAATGGTCATGAGGACGCGGAGAAATCCGGAAAAGGCCAGACTGGATGCTTCCGCGGTCTTCTTTCCGATGGACTTCGGGAGAAGCTCCGCCAAAAAGAACATCGCGATCGTGACCGCGAATGTGCTGACCGTCACCGCTGCCGCCAGAAGCGGCGTGCCGTTATAGGCGCGCGTCACAAGAAGCGTCACGATGGATGCGGCGCTTAAATGGGCGATATTGATGACGATGAGAAGCGTGGTGACAGCCTGGTCGAAATGGTCAAGTATGTAGAGGACCCTCCTCGCGCGGGGGTCTCTTTCTTCCAGAACTTTGATACGGGTCTTGGAGACAGACGCGAACGCAGTCTCCATAAGCGCAAACAGCGCGGATAAGATGAACAGAACTGCTGTGATGACGATCCACAGCCACAATCGACTGCCGGTAGCAGGGTCAGGGTCCATAAGGAGAAATGAACGCTTCCTTTCTTTTCAGTATTTCTCCCCGGTTGTCCGGGTCTTCAGCGGCGCCGGGCTCGCGTTCGGTTTCCCTGCCGCTGAAAATCAGTTGTTAATTATATCAGAAGGCTGATTGCCCGTCAATACGGCCGAAAGGACTCATCCCAGAATATCCGGGAAGTCAAAGTCGGTCACGCGGCGGATGAAATCTTCAAGGCGGATCAGGCCGTCCATGAAGTTTCCGTGCGCATCCAGGGCACGCGCGATGATGTCTTCTTTCTTCCGGTATCTGCCGGCCCGGTAGTTGTCGATGACGATTCCGTAGCGTTCCCATGCGGCGTGCACGGAATCGGTCCAGGAATAATACAGTTCCTCTTCCGCCCGCTTTCCGGCTTCACGGATCTTCTCCGGATGAAGGAGAAGCTCCAAAAGTTTCTCAGCCATGCTTTCAGGCGTCTCATCGATCAGGAACGCATTCACGCCGTCCGTGACCGTCTCGGCCGCAGGCGTTCCCCGAAGAAGCACCGATGCGGTATCGCTGCCGGCGGCTTCCGTGACCACGAGCCCGTTGGTGTCAAATGAAGACGGGAACAGGAAAAGATCCGCCCGTCCGTAGAATGCCCGGATGGCTTCCCGGTCCCTGAGCGCGCCGGTGAAGATCACCTGCCTTTGAAGGCCAAGCTCCTCTGCATGGTCTTTGATCTCCTGAAGTTCCTTGCCGTCTCCTACGAAGACCATGCGGAAGTCCTTCCCGTGATCCGCCACGATCTTCAGCGCATCCAGGATAAGCATCTGTCCCTTGTATTTCATCATGCGCCCGACAAACAGGAAGACCGGAAGATCCTTCGGAAGGTCATACGCTCCCGTATGGCCAAAGATCACATCTTCCGGAAGTTTGCCTCTGGGCACATCGCAGCCGTTCCGCATGACCTGATAGTTTCCTTCATAGCCAAGGCTCCGAAGGTTCTCTCCGGCGCCTTCCGAAACGACCCAGACCTCATCGGAGGCGGAGACATTTTCCACCAGGGCGCGGATCACAGATTCCTGGATCAGCTTTGTGCGGACCATTTTCTGGATCTCGATGTCAAACTTGGTGTGGTAGGTGAAAACGACCGGCACATTCAGTTTCTCCCGAAGCTCACGGGCACAGAACTGAGAGACCGCCGGACAATGAGAATGAAGTATGGCAGGTTTTTCCGCGAGGACCTTGCGTCTGAATTCAGGCGTCACCGGGAAGCCTGTCACATAGCCGAATCGCTTCGTTGTGTCGATAGAAGGATAGCGATAGACCGGAAACGGAAAGGCACTGTCATCCGCGCCCGGCACCTCCGGGGTCAGGACAAAGGCATGTCCGAGCTCCCGTTCGATCACCGAAGCATAGTTCACCACGGTATTGGCGACACCGTCCACCACCGGCGGAAACGAGTCATTCAAGAGCCCGACGGTCCGCTTCTCTTCCTCCGGAATGATCATGTCATGGTATTCTCTCACGTTTTTGTCACCTCCAGAGCCAATGTATCACAGCCGTCTCTTTTCTGCAACGAAACGGGCAAAAGAAAAACCCCGGAACGCACTTCCATGCCTTCCGGGGTCGTAAAGGATCGGCCTGAATTATTTCAGGGTGACCTTCGCGCCAGCTTCCTCGAGCTGCTTCTTGAGGTCTTCGGCTTCCTGCTTGGAGATGCCTTCCTTGATGACCTTCGGAGCCGCATCGACGAGGTCCTTCGCTTCCTTGAGGCCAAGGCTGGTGGCAGCGCGGACGACCTTGATGACGCCGACCTTGCTCGGTCCGATCTCGGTGAGCTCGACATCCCATTCGGTCTTCTCTTCGACTTCGGCCTTCTCTTCGGCCGGGCCCGCGACGACAACGCCGGCAGCGGCGGAAACGCCGAATTCCTGCTCGCACGCCTGGACAAG
>DBVJ01000099.1:9957-14522 GCA_002308115.1 Lachnospiraceae bacterium UBA1267 | reverse complement strand
TAATCATGCTAGATAAATGCTTCCCTTCCCGGGAAATACTGGGTGACGCCTTTCCGGATCAATCCGCGGCCGCGCCTTCGCCTTTCTCTGCGATCTGCTTCACGACGCGCGCGAAGTTTGCAATCGGGGAATTCATGCTGCCGAGAAGTCTTCCCAAAAGGATTTCTCTGCCGGGGATCTGCGCAACTGCCTTCATCTGATCGGCGTCGCAGAATCTGCCTTCCACCATGCCGCCCTTGACTTCCAGCTTCTTGTGGGTCTTCGCGAACTTCGCAAGTTCCCTGGCCGGAGCCGTGGCGTCTTCTTTGGAGACCGCAAGTGCCGTAGGTCCTTCGAGGAGGGGCGTAAGCCCTTCATTTCCGGTTCCTTTCACGGCGAGGTGGATGTAGGTGTTCTTGTAAACTTTGTAATGAATGCCCGCGTTACGAAGGGTCTTGCGAAGCTCGGTGTCTTCCGCGACCGTAAGGCCTCTGGCGTTTACAAGGACCGCTGCAGCACTGCCATCGAGAACATTGGAAATCTCGTCGACGATCGGCTTCTTCTGTTCGATCTTTGCCATTTCTTACCTCCTGTATTATTTCGAAGGAGAAAAATAAAAGCTCCGCGAAGAGCGGGGCTTCAGAATAAAGCAGATTGATCCTGCCTTCTTCCTGTAACCTCGGCAGGCGTTTTCTCCTTACGTCTTGCGACACCTGCTGTCTTCGGCTGTGTTTTCACACGAGGTGTAAACTAACATAAATGAAAGAGGCTGTCAAGCGGAAAAACAGAATGTTTTCCGTTTTTTTGGTGGAAAATGCGCTGTAAAAGGATTATACTTCAGGAAATGGCGGAGCGCCCCCGCGCGGGGCTCCGAAATCCCGTAAAAGATCTGACTGGAGGTTCAGCTTATGCGTTTTGCGATTGGCGGGTTTAATCATGAAACCAATGCGTTTTCCAATGTGCCGACCAATATCGAGTCCTTCCGGAAGTATACGCTCCTAAACGGCACGGAGATCCTCGCGCGCTGCCGGGGGATCAGGGGCTATGTCGGCGGTTCGATCGATGAAGCAGACGAACAGGGAATCGAACTCGTCCCCACCTTGTACTGCACCACAAACCCGTCCGGGCTCATCACGCCCGAGACCTATGACTTCATCAGCGACACGATCGTCGAAGGTCTCGAAAAAGCCCACAAGGAAGCGCCGCTCGACGGCATCCTTCTGGAACTGCACGGCGCCGCGCATGCGGTGAATTCCCTGGATCCGGAAGGGGACCTGATCCGGAGGGTCCGCACAGTCTTCGGCCCCGGGATGCCCATCGGCGTCGTTCTGGACCTTCACGCAAATGTCTCCGCGGACATGGTCCGTTACTCCGACATTCTTATCGGTGTCAAATGCTATCCGCATACCGACCAGTATGACCAGGGCCGCAACATCGTGAAGCTTCTCGCGGACAAGGTCCGGGGCGGCTATCCGGTCTATGAAGCGCTCGTCAAGCTTCCTTTGATCATCGTCCCGGCTTCGGGCTCCACGCTGAAAGGGCCTGCGGCGGAAGTCCGGAATCTGATCCTCGGCATGGAAGCATCCGATCCGGACATCCTGAACATGACTTTCTTCCACAGTTTCCCCTATACCGACGTCGATTACGCGCTGGCGACCGCCACCTGTGCCGCAAAGAGCAAAGAGAAAGCCGAACAGGCCGCGCTCCGCGTCGCCGAATATGTCTGGGCGCACAGGGCCGACTTCGCTCCGGAATCTCTTTCACCTATGGAGGCTTTCGACCGGGCGCTCTCTATCCTTGAGAAGACCGGAGGCAAAGGCCCCTCGGGCGAAGCGCTTCCTGTCATCATCAACGAGTCCTCCGATAACCCCGGCTCCGGCTGCCCGCAGGACGGCACCTGGCTCCTTAAAGAGTTCCTCCGCCGGGATATGAAAGACACGCTTCTCTCCTCGATCTACGATCCGGAAACCGTTGCGCAGGCATTGGCCGCGGGTGTTGGCGCAACCATCCATGTCCGTCTCGGCGGGAAAACGCATCCGCTCCACGGGGAACCGATCGAAGCGGACGCCTATGTCAAGACAATTTCGGACGGCCGTTATACAAGCCGCTCGCCGATGGGGCTCGGCGGACAGGCCAACGTCGGTCCGCTCGTCCTTCTGGTCATTGGAAACGTCTATGTGACCGTCGTCTCGAAACGCGCCCAGATCATGGACGACGGCCATATGGAAGTCGCGGGGCTGGATTATCACAAGATCCGGATCATGGGTGTGAAATCCGCGCAGCATTTCCGCGGTTTCTGGGAGACCAGAGTCTCGGGCCTCGTCGCCTGCGACCCGCCGGGACTCCAGAAGAGCGACGTCAGCGTCTATGATCTTAAGCTTCTTCCGAGAAGCGCCTATCCGCTTAATCCGGATTGCAGCTGGGACGGTGCGCTGAGCTTCTCGAGATGATCTCTCATAAGAAACGAAAAATGCGGGGACCCCGGTCCCCGCATTTTTCTTCGCTTCCTGCCTTACCGTGTCTTCGCGTCCAGAAAGAAATTGTTGTCAGAGAGCGAGATCTCCTCTTCACGCGAAGCGTGCGCGGATACCAGCACGATCTCTGCCGTATCCCTGCTCTCCGTCTGTACCGCGCCTTGCGCGTCTAGAAGCATGTCCACATATTCTTTCAGGCTGAACTCCGGCTCACGCTTCATGCCTTCCCTGCCTTCGAGCTCGCTGAACAGGCTGTCGTAATAGACGTCCGGCGTGTTTTCAAAACGGACAGACCGTTCCGGCACATAGATCGTTCCGTACTTAATGGAGGTCACGCCCGTTTTGATGTCGGTGGTAAAGAAGCAGTTAGCCGGATCGTACAAGGCCACTTCTTCATTCATTTTATCTACTGCCATCACACCGGCGAATACGGTCCGGATCTTGCTGAAGGGATCGCCGGTGTAGGAATTCAGGCACAGAACGACTTCCCTGAGATCTGATTCCAGCCGGATATCGATGTATTCCGCCGCGTCCGAATGGGTAATGTCGCCGGAGTGGATCACGGCGAAGGAATCCGGGACTTCCCCGTTCTCCGCCCTGAACTCGGCGTTCCAGCCAACGCGTTCGGTATGCCCGTCTTTGTAGACCGCAAGCGCATGCAGATCCAGATCCATGCGTTTCTCATCGTTCCAGTAGACAAAGAAGCGAACGGTCTTCGCCCCCTCCGGGATCGCATAGCTCGATGCGCCGAAATAACCGCCTGCGACGCTCTTTTCCGCGCCGGACATAGTCATTCTTTCCGCGTCGATCTCCCCGTAGTCCACAAAGACTCTCTTTCCCGAAAACGGCGTATCCAGGATCCCGAGCCGCACTCGAAGCACCTCTTCCGCGATCCGGAGCGCTTCCGCTGTCCGGGTTTCAGATGTTTCGGGCCGGGTCTCGTCCGGCATTTCATGCTGTTCCGTGAAAAGCGCTTTTCTCAGCTTGTTGTATACCGTGGTCAGTGTCTGGAGCGACAAAGAAGACGCATTTGCCTTCAACGCATCACGGATCTCCTCTTCCGGGAAGCCCTCCCGAAGAAGCCATCTCATGGCGCGAAGCAGCATGCCGGGACGCTTTGCGTAAAACGCGACTGTACCCGGATCCTTCTCTCCGAGCATTTTCTTTGCCCTTGCCTCCCAGGAACGGAGTTCTCCGTCCCTGAGCGCCTTGAGCGCTTTCTCGTGTGCTTCCGATCTGGAGTACAGATTATAGTCCACGAAACGAAGCACCAGTTCGGAACGGTTCCCCTTCTTCCTGGAAAGGATCAGATTGGAGGAGAAGTCTTCGGAAGGATAACTCTCCAGAAGTTTCACCAGAAGTCTTTTCTCGGAGGTCCTGAAATGATAGTCCGATTTCGCGAGTGCGTAGTCCATGCACTTCAACACGTCGCCGGTATGCTTTAAGAGTGTGTGAAGCAGCTCCAGCCGGTCCTCTCCGCCCGCTTTCAGGATATAGAGGAATAGGGTCATCAGGTTCTGCTTGAAAGGGACTGCCAGACCCGAAAGGAAGGACGATGGCACGTGCTTCACGGCCTCTTTCACGATCTCGCCGTCCTTTTCGGACATCCTTTCCCTTCTTTCGAGGATCTGCTTCATCGGGAACGTGAACATTTCCTTCTCCGGAATGAGTTCAAGCACCCTGAGTTCCAGAAGTCTGGTGTCCTTTTCGGTCTTCTCGGTGTCCTGCACTTTGGGCATCCAGCCTCTCTGGACCTCTACGCCGAAAAGCCATTCCATGCCATAGGTCGAAAAATAGTGGACCAGCTGGTGAAAACGGAATTCCGCCTCGTCGATCGCCATGACCTGATTCGGAAAGTCCGGATACATGGGCTTGGCGTCCACGGTTCCCGTGAGGTCTCTGATCTCTTCATACAGTGTTTCGAGGCTGCGTGAGGATGCCAGACCGACCACGTCCTGAGGCTTTAGGGTATAGCCCAGAGAAGCCAGGTTTCCGTTTACGGTCATGGCCTGGACCATGCGCTCATCGGTCAGTTTTCTTCTTCCGGGCTGGTACACCGCCCGGCGCTGTTCGGAAAGAAGCAGTTTTCTATATTCCTGAAACTCCATATGC
>DBVJ01000099.1:9773-9923 GCA_002308115.1 Lachnospiraceae bacterium UBA1267 | reverse complement strand
AGTGCCCCGCGCCGACACAAAATCAGGCTTATGCCTGTAAATGAACCATGCAAGCGATTTCGAGGCAGACTGCACAGCGCGCAATTCTCAACCGGAATAGATAAAAGGAAGCCTCAAAACGCGCGGCAACGCTTGCAGGTGATCATTTTC
>DBVJ01000099.1:0-9622 GCA_002308115.1 Lachnospiraceae bacterium UBA1267 | reverse complement strand
GGAACGTCCACGATGAGGGCGGCGTTCATGCCGCCGATGGTTTTCTCGACCGGGATCGGGAAGGGGGCGATGGTCATCGCAAGGCCGCTGACCAATACCAGATTGAACAGGTTCGCGCCGACGATGTTGCCGAGGGACAGAGAACTGTGTCCCTTCGCCAGGGACGTGACTGCGGTGACCAGTTCGGGAAGCGAGGTGCCCAGCGCCACGAATACCAGCGCGATGACCGACTCCGGCACACCAATCGCTTTCGAGATCGCGATACCGTTGTCGACCAGAAGACGGGCGCCGACCGCAATCGCCGCCGCGCCGATGACGAGCAGGAAAATCTCCTCCCACACGTTATTGGTCTCTTCTTCTCCCGGAAGAACAAGCTTCAAAAAATGCTTGAAGCCTTTGGAGTTCTCATGCGGTTCTTCCTCGGATTCTTCCGCTTCCGCGGCTGCCTTTCCGGCCGCCATATCTTTCTTGGCCTGCATGACCAGAAGGATCATATATGCCACAAAACCGGCCAGAAGGACCAGGCCCACCCAGCGGGAAAACTGCCCGGTCGTGTATGAGATCACGGCATAAAAGCCTGCGGCGGCAAAGAAGAAAATAACGGGCTTGATGAAGGTCTTCCGTTCGACTGCCGTCGGGCGGATCGCAATGGTCAGTGCGGAGATCAGCGCGGTGTTGCAGATGACGGAGCCGATCGCGTTGCCGTAGGCCGTGGCCGCACCGCCGCCGCCTTTCAGCGCTTCCGCCGCCGCCTGGGAGGACACCATGACTTCAGGAAGCGTGGTGCCGATCGAAACGACCGTGGCGCCGATGAGAAGTTCCGGAATATGGAAACGTTTTGCGATGCCGGTCGCGCCGTCCACGAACCAGTCCCCGCCCAGGATCAGAAGCACCAGGCCGAGCACAAACAGTAAAATCGCTACAGGAAGATTCATATCGTAAACTCCTTTATGTCATGACATGAGACACGAAGTCATGCCGTGAATTGTCTGATCATCGTAATCGCCATGGCCGCGATGAGAAGCACGCCGCCCAGGATCTCCAGATAACAAGGGATCTTTACATCCTTGTCCTGGCCTCTCAAAAGGCCGCATAGCGCGAAGATGAATGTGAGAAAGAAAATGATCCCGCTCTCCGCGAGCGCCCCGGCAAAGGGCATTTTCGGAACGGAAAAGCCGGCCGCAAACGCGCCGCCCGACGCGGCAAAGGCTTTCAGAAAGACTTTCCACAAAACCGGGATCTTGTCCGAGACTCTGGTGCGCGTGACCGTTCTCCCGGGCACGGCCTCTTCGGCAGTCATCCCGGACTTTGCTTCCAGCGGTCTTTCGGATGCTCTCAACTGTTTTTCGAGAGAGATCTCTCCTCGGCGGAGCGTCCGAAGCCCTTCCAGGATCATTTTCCCGCCGAAATAAAGGCTCAGAAAGAGTGCCGCCCAGAGGAGCGAGTTCTCCATGCCGGAATGACCGGCGAGGCTTCTGGATATTCCGTAGCCCGCAAGCGCAAAACCGAACTGGAGGAGTGCAAACAGAAGCGCCGAAACCCAAAGCTTCCATCCTCCGAAGCTCTTCTCGCCGCGGATCGAAGATACCGCACCGTAAAAGACGGCGCCGGATAAACCAAGCCCGAACAGCACGCTGATCAGAAAGAAAAAGAAAGACCAGTCCAAAACATGCCTCCCGCGGCTTTTTGATCAAGGCCGCATACATAATAAAATTATCACTCTCTGAATGATCGTGTCAACGGGAAAAGCATTGTCCGGACACTGCCCCCTTCTCCGGGGACAGTGGAATTCTCCGGAAAAATATGTTATAGTCTCTTTATCTTTGAGCCGCCTTGCGGCAACAATCTGAAAGGAGTTTTCTATGGACGCTGGTAAAGTGCTGAAAAGAGATCAGGTCCCGAAGGAGTTTACCTGGGATCTTAGCATGATTTTCGAAAATGACGAAGCCTGGCTCGAGGCTTTCGAAGCCTTGAAACCGCTTCCCGCAACGCTGAGGGCTTATGAAGGCAGATTAGGGGAAAGCGCCGAAACGCTGCTCTCTTTCATGCAGCTTGGTGATGAGGTACGGCTGAAACTGGAGAAGATCTATGGCTACGCATCGCTTTCGGCTGACCAGGATACCGCCGACAGCAAGTATCAGGATTTCCGCGGCCGTGCAGCTTCTCTGTATGCCATGATCATGGGTTCCGTTGCATTCCAGGCGCCCGAAATCATCTCGATTCCTGAAGAAAAACTGAACGCCTTCTATCAGGAGAAGCCCGAGCTTCTGACCTACAAGCGTTCCATCGACGTGATCCGCCGCCGGGCCGCGCACACCCTCTCCGAAAAGGAAGAGACGCTGCTCTCAAATGCCGCGGAGATCACCAGTGCGCCGCAGGGCATCAATTCGCTTCTCCACAATGCCGACATGAAGTGGGCGGAAGTCACCGACTCCAAGGGCAATGTCTATCCGCTTTCGAACGGTTCCTTCACGAATCTTCTGGAGTCTCCGGACCGTGATCTCCGTGAAAAAGTCTTCAAGGCGTATTACAAGGGCATCGACGCCATGAAGAACACCACGGCCGCCTGCCTTGACGGACAGTTCAAAGGTCTGGTCTTCTATGCGGACGCCAGAGGCTACGAAAGCACGCTGGAAGCCAGTCTGGACGAGACCGAAGTCCCCGTCAAAGTCTATCACAACCTGATCCAAGCCGTTCATGAGAACCTGGAGAGCATGTACCGTTATGTCCGGGTGCGTAAGAAACTCCTTGGCGTCGACGAACTTCACATGTATGACGTCTATACGCCGATCATCCCGGACGTTGCCAAGAAGATCAGTTATGAAGAAGCCAAGGAGACCGTCCTTAAGGCACTCTCCGTTCTCGGAGAAGACTATACGGACCTTCTTCGCGAGGGTTTCGAGAATCGTTGGATCGACGTTTATGAAAATGTCGGCAAGCGAAGCGGCGCGTATTCTTCCGGCATCTCTCATCCGCACCCCTACGTGCTTCTGAACTTCAAGGACAACCTGGACAGCATGTTCACGCTTGCGCATGAGATGGGCCACTCGCTGCATTCCTGGCATTCCACGAAGCATCAGCCGGTCAACACCGCGGATTATGTGATCTTCGTTGCGGAAGTCGCATCGACGGTCAATGAAGTCCTGCTCATGAAGTATCTCTTAAGGAACTGCACCGACAAGGCCGAACGCGCCTATCTGGTCAACCATTTCCTGGACTCCTTCAAGGGCACGGTCTATCGTCAGACGATGTTCGCGGAGTTTGAGCTCATGCTGGGCAAAATGGCCGAGGAAAGGCGGACGCTGACCGCGGACGCGCTTTGCGAGAAATATCTGGAGCTCAACAAACTGTATTTCGGACCGGACATGGTCTCCGATCCCGAGATCGCGCTCGAATGGGCCCGGATCCCGCACTTCTTCTATGATTACTATGTCTTCCAGTATGCGACAGGCTTCTCCGCCGCCTGCGCGATCGCGGACCGCATCCTCACGGAAGGTGCGCCGGCTGTCGCGGATTACAAGAAATTCCTTTCCGGCGGCTCTTCCAAGGATCCGATCTCGCTCCTCAGGATCGCCGGCGTAGACATGGAGACGCCGGATGCCGTCAATTCGGGACTGAAACTTTTCGCGGAACTTGTCACGGAAATCGAGCAGTATTGCTGATCGTTTCCCTGTACAAAAAGACGCACCCGGCCGAAAGCCGGGTGCGTTTTTCATAGATTTTCAGTTCACACGCCGCTGTTTACGATGGCTGCATATTCCGCTTCCGGCATCATCGGGGAAGTGATCTCCGCCATGAGAGGCTCCGGGATCGCGCCGTTTTTCGCGAATTCTCTTCCGGCTTCCCTGAGAAGATCGAGTCTCGGTCCGGTGAGAGGAGCTGCCTCAGGTACACTGAACATCGGGCTCTCCGGCACGGTAATGATCGTATGATCCTCCGGGAATTTCAGTTTGAAAGCGCCGACGGCCGGTTCGAAATTGTGCTTCGAATTGGGAAATCCGGAACCCGCGATCATCAGGAAACGAAGCCGCGAAAAATCGCCCTGACGCACATGCTCATAGCGCTCTCCGCGCTTCTTCATGATCATGCTGGACAGAGGGACCGTCCGGTCCACCACCGCCTTCAAGGGTGCGGGCATCGCATAACAGTACAGACCGAAGCTGAAAATGATGAGCTCGCTCTTTACGATTTCCTGAAGGAGGTCCTTCATGTCGTCGTCCTGAATACATTTTCCGCCGTTATGCATGCAGACAAGGCAGCCCGTGCAGTATTTCACATGAAGATCGATCGCGTGCACGATATGGATCTCCTGTTCTTCTACGTCCTGCATGCCCTGAAGAAACGCGCGAGTCATATGCATCGTATCGCTCTGGTCCCTTTTCGGGCTTCCGTTCAACACCAGGATCTTCATCGGGACTCCTTTCAGGCCTTCTCGAAGGTCTCGACCGCCTTCTCGAACAGTTCTTCATTAATGGCGCTGTATAATGCGTGATCCACACCGGACACGAAAGCCGCTTCGTCTTCCTTTGTCCAGTCTTTGCCTTTTTCCTTCTTCCGCTTTTCCAGTTCCTTCTCGACCTGTTCCTGATAATCCACTGCCTTCGAGGAACGCCAGATCGTGTCATGTGCGCCGGAATTGCCTCTTCCCGTGTAGTAAAACACATTTTCGTCGCGGAGCTCTTTCCTATGCGCGATCAGCGCGATCGGGCTCAGGTACTCGATGACCATGTCCTTGACGCCATGGGCGATCAGTACCGGGCAAGTCGTGTCATTGACGCCCTTGACGCCGTTCAGCTCGGTATAAGCGCCGAACAGCTTCTTCTGCTGGCTGTTCAGGAAGGCGATGGTGAGCGGCGTTTCCGGAAGCCCCAGGATCGCGGAATAGACCAGGCCTTTTCCGGCAATCATCTGATTGGGATCCTTCATGGCCGCGATCGTGGTGCAGCCTTGGATCTCCGGATGCAGTGACAGCACCGAAGCCGCCGCGCCCGCGCCGCAGGAATGCCCACAGACAAAGAGCGGGATCTGACTGAGTGTCGGCTCCGCCTTGACGAAATTCAGGAGATGGTCCAGTTCGACCAAGGCTTCCGCGAGGCCTACCGTCGAATCGCCCTTGGAATCATAGGTGCCCTTGGTGTCAAATGCGATGACGCTGTATCCCTGCCGAACGAAGAACTCGAAAACAGTCAGATAGTCGTCCGCGCCGGCGTGAAGCCCGTGTGCAAAGGCCACGAGGCCGCGGCACGGTTTCGCGGGATAAAAATAACCGGCGCAGGTCACATTGTCCGAAGGAAAGGTGAAACACTGTCTCGGCAGCCTGTCAGCGATCCGTTCATAGGTCCGGATCCCGGGCGTCACGGAATAGTCCGGCCGTTCATAACGGCTGAACATTTTGTCATAGGCGATCTTCCCGCCGATCGTTACCACGCTTGGCGCGATGATCTCACGGACGGTCTCATTTTCCAGAATACTCTTAATCGCCCCGAAAACCGAACGTCTCTTCGGGGCATTTTCTTTCTTCTCTTCCGCCGGGGCGGGCTGTCCGGCCGGCTCTGTAAGATCCTCCTTCTGAAGGGCGGGCGCGCTCTCCTCCGGAGCCTTCGCTGTATTCATCGGGTCATCTGTCATGGTCTTTGAACCCCTTTCACTCTCTTCTCCTTTTATAGCATGACCCGGAACGCTTTGCACCTGTTTTCTTTTTCGGTCAGAATGAAGCCGAAAGCATCGCCGGATTACGAAGAGCAGCGCCCAGAAGCATCGAGAGGGCCGCGCCGGCTGTGATGGACGGTGCGAAGGGGAACCTCTTCTGCCTCGTAAAGATCAGGAAAATGAGGCCTGAGAACAATGCAAGTACAAGGCATAGAAAGCCCCGGCAGAAGCCCAGGTGCAGCATGACCATGAAAATCAGTTTGATGTCGCCTCCTCCCAGTATTTCTTTCCGGAAAAGATATTCTGCCCCTAGCGTCAGGATCAAGAGAAGCAAAGTAGTGACCGCAGCGGACAACGCGCCGTCCAAGAAAGCGGCCCATGCATCGATCTCTTCGAAGAGACCGCCGACGATCAGCCATAAAAACCAGAGAACTACGCCTTCGGGAAGCGCCTTCCCCGGGATCTCAAAGCTTTTGAGGTCACGTAATGACGCGTTCAGAAAACTCACAAAAAGCATCCAGTCCCTGAGGGCGGAAACTCCGATATTTCCTCGAAGAAGCACTGTCAGCGTAAAGAAGCTTCCTGTCAGCACCGCAAAGCCGGCTGCTTTCCGTGAAGCCTTCGCGGCCCCTTCAAAGGCCTCTCCGGATTCACGACGGAGAAGAAGCACACCCAGAAAGGATCCGAGCACACAAGAAGACACGAGTTTTCCAAGAAGGATCCATAGGTTTTCCAGACAACAGATCATGGAACCATGCTATCACGAAGGCCTCTTTCTCGGCCACTGCGCTCTTCTTGCAACTTAAGGCACGCTTTTTGTAAACGAAAAAACCGCTGCGTTTTTGCGCAGCGGTTCTTCGTCATGGATCAGAATCAGCCGGAATAGCTGATGCCGTCAAAGACGTCGTACTCGTTGACTCCGTCAATCAGGAAGGAGTAAGTGGACTTATCCCGTACGACCGGGATCCTGGCAAATGAGCCGTCCGGAAGGATCACATCCAGAAAGCTCTCATAGTCGGTCTCATAAGGGACCAGCACCGCGCCGGCCGGAATCCTGATCTCTTTCTTCGGATCCTCCACGGATAATGCCTTGACTTCCCGTTTCGTGGTCAGTGTTCTCTTCTTGGTTTCTTCAAAGCCATCGTCCTTGTTGTTGAACCAGAAGACTTTGTCATGTTTCAGCTGTCCTGCATCCGTTACCGTCAGTTTCGCATATCCCGCCCAGGTGCCCAGCATGTCTCCCCGGACTTCCCAGAGGAGGTGATCCGGATCATTTACAACCGGAATGACCGCTCCATAATAGGTGTCCACTTCTTCCAGCTTTTCTCTGCCCACTCTGTACACATGCGTCTCTTCGTAGCCGTTTTCATAGGCACACTGGAGAATGGCAAGCTGCAGGTCTCCTCTTGTCAGGAGCCATGCATGCGAAAGCCCCAGTCCGCGGCTCTTCCTTACGACCCTTTCACCGGACCAGATCTCATAATCGCCGAAGTATTCGCCCGGATAATCGAAGACGCTCACGAGATAGTCGCCAAAGGGTTCTTCGTTGAATAACGCGATTTGGAATCCGCCTTTTCCGTTTGACGCAAAGTGCTCGAACTTGCCGTTTACGGCTGCATAATAGTCCTTCTTGAGGAAGAGCGTCTCATTCTCATAGAACGGAACGTCCACATAGACCGGGCCGTACGCATAAGCCGCAAGCACGTATTCGTCGACAATGAGTCTCAAATGATCGGGAAGGAGCACCCATGCGATCCCTGCCGCCTCGTTGTCGCCCAGTTTTTTCTGAAGAAGGCCCTTAAAGGTCTCCTGATACTTGTCCCCGAAGGGATTCCCGTTCTCTTTGTTCTGCGCATCAAGAAGCGAGACCGCCTTTTCAATAAAGCTGTCCTGGTTCTGAACGACGTCAGAAAGGCCCAGGGTCTTTCCGGTCCCGGGATCCATGTTCAGCTGGGAATACAGTGTGCCCGGATGAACTCCGCCGTGGTAGCTTGTGGACTCCAGAAGCACCGAGAAGATCTTCTCGTCCGCACGCTGGATATAGGCGTCCGTGCGGTCCTCCCAGTTGTTCATGGCAGGCGAGAAGTTTTTCCTGGCATCCTCTAAATTGTCGGTATACAGCTTGAGCCCGCTCTTGTCCGCACTGAGGTTCCATTTTTCAATGGCTTCCGTGAAAGCCGGCCAATCCTGGCCAAGCACCGAAAACTGCGGCCATTCCACCCAGTACTTGTTTCTCCGGATGTCCGAATGCCAGTCGTTCTTGGTGTGAGAGCCGACAAGAACCGGAACCGCTTCCAGGCTCTTCGCCACCGGCGGTGTAAACGGAGCCTCTGTCTCTGTCGGCGCTTCAGTGGTCTGTCCTGGCGTGGGCTCGGTCGGTTTGTCCGTGGGTTTCTCTGTCGGAGCCTGGGTCTTCGTAGGCTCCGTCGGCCGGACTTCCGTGCTTTCCCCGGGTTCAGCCGATTCGGCCGGATCCGTCGGAACCACGATCGTGATACAACCTGTAAGCGCCATGGCGAGTGTCAGTACGAGTGCCATAAAAAGGCAAATCTGTTTCTTCTTCATCTCTTCCTCCCCTCTTCGCTTCTGTCCGGTGACGTGTTTCTTACTGTTACAATGAAGCTTTCACTTCCTTAAGGCATTCAATGACATAATCCAGGTCTTCCTTCGAATGGGCTGCCGAGATCTGGACGCGGATGCGGGCTTTGCCCTTCGGGACGACCGGATAAACGAAACTGGTCGCATAAATGCCTTTTTCCAGAAGCATTTCCGCGGCTTTTCCGGCCACATGCGCATCATAGAACATGATCGCGACGATCGGATGCGTGGATTCTATGATGTCGAAGCCGACGGATTTGATCTTCTCACGGAAATATCTGGTGTTCTCGTGGACCTTGTCCCGAAGCGCCGTGCTTTCGGTGAGCATCGTGAAGGTCTCGTAAGCCGTCGCGGTAATGGCAGGCGCAAGTGTGTTGGAGAACAGATACGGGCGGGACTTCTGACGCAGCATGTCGATGATCTCCTGCCGTCCGGAGGTATATCCGCCGCTTGCTCCGCCAAGCGCCTTGCCAAGCGTGCCGGTAATGATGTCGACACGGCCCTGGACTCCGCAGAATTCCGGCGTGCCGCGGCCGGTATCGCCCATGAAGCCGACCGCATGGCTGTCGTCCACCATGACGAGCGCGTCATATTTGTCGGCAAGGTCGCAGATACCCTTGAGGTTTGCGATGATGCCGTCCATGGAGAAGACGCCGTCCGTTGCGATCATGCGGATCTTCGCATCCTTCGCTTCCACAAGGCAGCGCTCCAGATCTTCCATGTTGTTGTTCTTGTAGCGATAGCGCTGGGCTTTGCAGAGCCTGACGCCGTCGATGATGGAAGCATGGTTCAGTTCATCGGAAATGATCGCGCATTCGGCGTCGAGAAGCGGCTCGAACAGACCGCCGTTCGCGTCAAAGCAGGAGCTGTAGAGGATCGTGTCTTCGGTGCCGAGGAACTCGCTGATCTTCCGCTCCAGCGCCTTATGGATCTCCTGCGTGCCGCAGATGAAGCGGACCGAGGACATGCCATAGCCCCATTTGTCATAGCTTTCCTTGGCGGCTTTGATGAGGCGTGCGTTGTCCGCAAGACCCAGATAGTTGTTCGCGCACATATTGATCACGTTCTTCTTGGCCGTGGTGTCGATGTGCGCGCTCTGAGGCGTCGTGATCACGCGCTCATTCTTGTACAGGCCCTCTTCCTTCAGTTCCTGAAGGGTCTTCTGAAAATACTGATACGCAGATTTCATCATTCTCTCCTTCTGTCTTCTTGATGGAAACTTTCATTCCTTGTCCGCGGTGGTCCAATCCAGAACGACCTTGCCGGACATGCCGGAATTCATGACCGCGAAGCCCTTTTCATAATCACGGAAGTCAAAGTGGTGCGTCTGTACCTTCCGGACGTCCAGACCGCTCTCCAGCATGTAGATCATCTT
>DBVJ01000104.1:3294-4304 GCA_002308115.1 Lachnospiraceae bacterium UBA1267 | reverse complement strand
GCCGCGTTCGGCTACCCCGGCACGCCCTCGACGGAGATCCTGGAGACGGTCCGCGACCAGTACCACGATGACGTTTATGCGGAATGGGCGCCCAACGAGAAGGTTGCCTTCGAAGTGGCCTTCGGCGCGGCGATCGCCGGCACGCGTTCCCTGACCGCCATGAAAATGGTCGGCCTGAACGTTGCGGCGGATCCTTTGTTCACCTCCGCCTACCTGGGCGTCGGCGCCGGTTTCGTCATCGTGAGCGCCGACGATCCGAGCATGCATTCCTCTCAGAACGAGCAGGACAACCGGCACTACGCGCGCGCCGCGAAGATCCCTATGCTGGAGCCTTCGGACAGCCAGGAGTGCAAGGACTTCATGAAGGAAGCCGTGCACATTTCCGAACAGTTCGACACGCCGGTGCTCTATCGTGTGACCACCCGCATCGACCACAGCAAGTCTCTGGTGGAGTTCGGTGAACGCGAGGAAGCCGATCCCGTGCCCTACAAGCGCGATCCCAGAAAATATGTTGCTTCCCCGGCAAATGCCTTCCGTAAGCATCCCGAACTGGAAGCGCGCCTCGAAGCGCTGGAGGCCTACAGTTCGAAGTCTCCGCTGAACCGCATCGAGATGAACGGCTCCGAAGTCGGCGTCATCGCAGCCGGCGCGGCCTATCAGTACGCGAAGGAAGTCTTCCCCGAAGACACCTCCTTCCTGAAGATCGGCATGAGCTGGCCGCTCCCCATGACCCTCATCAAAGAATTTGCTTCGCGCGTCGCGAAGCTTTACGTCATCGAGGAACTCGATCCCTTCATGGAAAATGAGATCAAGGCAGCCGGCATCGACTGCGTCGGGCATGAAGTCACCGGTCTTTGCCACGAACTCAATACCCAGGTGCTCAGGGAGAAGGTCTTCGGCGTGAAACCCGAAACCAACGCGCCCGAGAAGAAAGCGGTCTCGCGTCCGCCGGCCTTCTGCCCCGGCTGCCCGCACCGCGGCTTCTTCTACACCATGTCCAAGCACAAGGA
>DBVJ01000104.1:3104-3253 GCA_002308115.1 Lachnospiraceae bacterium UBA1267 | reverse complement strand
CCTCTCAGCGCCATGGACACCTGCATCTGCATGGGCGCCGGATATTCAGCCGGCGCAGGCATGGCCAAGGCCTTTGAGATCCAGGGCGACACGAAGCGGAAGGTCTTCGGCGTCATGGGCGATTCGACCTTCTTCCACAGCGGACTCAC
>DBVJ01000104.1:2853-2999 GCA_002308115.1 Lachnospiraceae bacterium UBA1267 | reverse complement strand
CCCGCCGACGCGATCTCCATGGAAGGCGTCCTCTCCGCCATCGGCTACAAGAAGATCATCGTCGCGGATCCGCAGGACCTCAAGGCGATGGAAGCGGCCTGTCAGGAAGCGCTGGCTTCCGAAGAACCCGCAGCGATCATCGTCCG
>DBVJ01000104.1:1375-2826 GCA_002308115.1 Lachnospiraceae bacterium UBA1267 | reverse complement strand
TACAAGTTCCAGAAATCTCTCTGCAAAGTGGATCCCGCGCTTTGCCGGAGCTGCAAGTCCTGCCTCCGTGTGGGCTGCCCGGCGATCTCCTTCAAGGACGGAAAAGCGAAGATCGATCCGATCCTTTGCGTCGGCTGCACGGTCTGCGCGCAGGCCTGCCCCTTCAAGGCAATCTCCAAAGAAGCGTAAGGGCGAAGGGAGGACAGAACCATGAAAGAAACCAAGAACATTTTGATCGTCGGCGTCGGCGGCCAGGGCGCGATCCTGATCTCCAAGATCCTCACGAACGGCCTTCTTGCGGCGGGTTACGACCTGAAACAGAGCGAGGTACACGGCATGGCGCAGAGAGGCGGAAGCGTCTCCACCCAGGTGCGCTATGGCGAGAAAGTTTACGGGCCGGTCTTCGGAAAGGGCGAAGCCGACCTCATGATCGCGCTGGAGAAAATGGAAGCGCTCCGTTATGCGGAATATCTGAAGCCCGACGGCCTTGCGGTCATCAATGACTACGAACAGGAGTCCCTGACGACGGCGACAGGCCTGGAGACCTATCCGGAGGGCTGCCTCGAAGCCATGAAAGAGAAATTCCGTGTTCTGAGTCTTCCGGCGGGGGAGATTGCGGAATCTCTCGGGAACGCGCGATGCATGAACGTGGTGCTGTTCGGCGCGCTGGCGGACTCTCTGGACGCCCCGGGAGCGGACTGGGAAGAAGCCGTCCGTCAGTCTGTTCCCCCGAAATTCCTCGAGCTCAATCTCAAGGCATTTGAGGCGGGAAGAGAGGCCGTAAAAGGCCAGTAAACATGGTCAAAACACCTGCATGACCTTTGCTTTCCTACAGCATGACCTTTGCTTTCCTAAATAAACACTTGCATTTGTATGCAAACTATGGTAAATCTATATGAAATTACAACGGGGTAGTAGTTTGCCGTTGTCTCATTTGAGTTACGACAAATGACTGCAATACAACAGTTGTAATAAATAAAAGAGGAGGAAATACGACATGAAGAAGTTTTCCAAGATTCTCGCGCTGCTCATCGCCGCGGTCATGATCTTCTCTCTGGCAGCCTGCCAGACGAAGCCGACCGAGCCGGTGAAGCCGGACGAGACCACGGCTGCTCCGACGACTGCGAAGCCGGACGAGACCACCCCTGCGCCGGAGACCGAACCGCCGGAGACCGAGCCTGAGTATAAGGACGAGCCTTTCGCGGACAATCTGCCGACCGCTCCGACGACCACCACGCCTTTGGTTGTTGCCTACAGCCCGTTCTCCGCTAAGTTCAGCCCCTATTTCGCTGACACGGCGTATGACCAGGATGTTGTCAGCATGACCCAGCTTGGCCTGATGACCACCGACCGTATGGGCGGTATCATCTTCAACGCCATCGAAGGCGAGACGGTCCGCTACAACGGCACCGACTACGAGTATAAGGGAACGTCCAACATCTCCGTCGACT
>DBVJ01000104.1:0-1325 GCA_002308115.1 Lachnospiraceae bacterium UBA1267 | reverse complement strand
GACGGCGTCGAAGTGACCGCTGACGACATCATCTTCACGTACTACACGCTGCTTGATCCGAGCTATACCGGTTCTACGACCCTGAGCTCCTACAAGATCATCGGCCTCAAGAACTATCAGACCCAGACCTCTGATGAAGTTTTTGAGAAGTACACCAAGATGGTCGAAGAGATGTACAAAGCCGGCCACAACAACTATCAGGCAAACGATCTTTACACCGAAGAGCTTTACAACGCTTACTGGGAGAAGATGGACGGCCGCGGACTCGAAGCCACCCAGGCAATCGTTGACTATTGCATGGCCAATTACAACTCCGACAAGGCCGTTCAGAAGTACGTCAATCCGGAACTCACCGCTGAAGACGTTTCCGCCAATGAAGGCCTTCAGGTTGCCCTTGGTATGGGTGCCTGGGGATTCGGCAAGCCGACGGAAGACGGCCAGTTTAAGGATGTTCTTGGCAATGTCTATGATCTGAAGGAGACCTTCCCGACGGTCGAGAACTATTATGAAGCCATTTACGGGAACTACGAAGGCGACCTCGTTACCGCGTGGGATACGGAGAAGGCTGTTGATACCGACGCGACCATCCCGGCCGACACCAATGCCTGGTTCATCCTTGAGTACGGCTCGAAGGACGCGGCCATGGGCGGCCAGGGCGTTCCGAACATCGCTGGCATCAAGAAGCTCGACAAGTACACGGTTCAGGTCGTGACCGAAGGTTACGAAGCGCCGGCCGTCTACTCCATCCTTGGCATCTCTGTCACCCCGATGCACTACTATGGCGATCCCGCCAAGTATGACTACGAGAACAACAAGTTCGGTTTCGACTTCAACGATCTGTCCCTGCAGAAGAGCAAGATCGAGAAGCCTCTCGGCGGCGGCCCCTACAAGTTCGTCTCTTATGAGAACAAGGTCGTTACCTTCGAAGCCAACGAGAACTACTATCGTGGCTGCCCGAAGATCGCGGAAGTCCAGTTCAAGGAAACCAAGTCTGACGAAGTCGCGACGGCTGTTTCCACCGGCGATGTCGATGCTGGTGAAATGACCGGTTCCAAGACCCGTTTCAAAGAAGTTGGCGATATCAACGGCACCGGCGAGATCACCGGCGACGTCATCACCACCTCCAAGGTTGACAACCTCGGCTACGGCTACATCGGCATGAACGCGGATACCGTCAATGTCAACGGCGATCCGGATTCCGATGAGTCCAAGGCTTTCCGTAAGGCTATCGCAACCGTCCTCGCGGTGTTCCGTGATGTCGCTTACGATTCCTACTACGGCGAGGCTGCTTCCGTCGTTCAGTACCCGATCTCCAACACCTCCTG
>DBVJ01000132.1:8130-10082 GCA_002308115.1 Lachnospiraceae bacterium UBA1267 | reverse complement strand
GTCATGAAGCCGCCATAGCTGCCGCCAGTCTCGCAGACACGTTCCGGATCGATCTCCGGGAAGAGCCGGAGCACTTCATCCGTGAAATCCATGAGATTTCGGAAATCGGTGTTTCCATAGTCGCCGCGGATGTCCGCAAACTCGTCGCCACGTCCGTCGGAACCTTTGATGTTCGTGAAGAACACCGCATAGCCTCTGGAGACCCAGACTTGCATTTCGTGGAAAAACGCGCTGGAGTACACGCACCTCGGTCCGCCGTGGACGTCCAGTATCGCCGGTATCGATGCCTTCTCTCCGCCTTCCGCTATGGGGCGGAAGCCTTCCGGCAGCAGCACCCAGCCATGCAGTTTGAGGCCTTCTGATTCGTATGGAACCAGGACCGGGTCCGCCACATATTTGTCTTCCAGCACTTTCTCATTCAGGAATGAGATCTCCTCGCCCGCAGGATCCTCAAGCGTACCGAGGAAGACCTCCGGGAGACTCGTTTCATCGAAGCGGCAGGTCAGGATCTTCCCGCATTTGACGTCCAGGAAGGGGATCGGGCCGCCAAGATCCAGCACCGTCCGCCGGTTCAGCTCTTTGTCATAGGAGAAAATGACGTTATGGTCTTCTACAGTCGCTAGCGTATAGAAGACGTCCCCTTCGATCACGTGCTCAGATCCGCCGCCGTACATCACATCCGTGCAGCTTGAGTCATACAGTGAAACTTCCGGCTTTTCACAATACCGAAGCGTGTTCTTTGCGGTCCACTCATAGAATGCGGCGGTCTCATTGACGCCGAACTGTTTCATGTTGGCCGCCATGACGTATAGTCTGCCGCCGAGCGGAAGGATCCCGGAAAACGAGAGCTCGTTACGGTCATAGAGCGTTTCTGTCTTGCCCGTTTCGAGATCATAGGCAAAAAGATCGCTCATCAGGTTCAGATAAGCTTCTCTCTTCGAACCGGTAAAGAGGACTCTGCCACCGTCTACGCGCATGTCGTCCACAGTGAAGTCCGGTTCGGTGACGCGCTTCAGTTTTCCATCTGCCAGAATGAAAAGCGCCGTTCTCTTCTTGTTCGAGAATCCGCCGCCGTTCCACCAGAAAGGCACTTCGTCCAGGACTTCATAATCTGCTTCTTTCTTCTTCTCTTCTGCCTTTTTCTTTGCGCTTTCCTCATCATCCAGGTAGGCGTCGGGATCATTCTGGTCGATTCCGCAAAGAAGGACATAGCAATCGCCTGCCCTTTCGATGTTCATGACCGGAAGCGGCAGTGTGATCCAGGGTTCCGCTTCGCCGCCGTCCACGCGCATTTTGAAGAGTTTCGTGCCGGGAAGCTCTCCTTCTGTGGGCTTTTCATTCTTTGTGAGGACCAGCGTCTCATCGTCATCCCAAAGAAGCAGGGAGACGTTTCCCGAGAAGGTCATACGTCTGGCTTTCCCGCCGTCCGAGAGGTAGAGATCGGTCTTGTAGCTGTTCTCTTTCTCGTCGCAGACTGAAACCGTAAACGCCGCATAACGGCCGTCCGGACTCAGCTGTCCGTTGGACGGAAACTGAAATTTGAGGAGGTCTTCCATCAGGATCGGATTCATTGTTCAATTCCTTTCTTCATTTTCTTCTTCGGGCTTTCGGCAATAATAAAACTCCGTGGCGGTATTTCTTTCGAGCGTTTCATCCGCATGCTTTAAGAGCGGATCCGTCTCGTCTCCGGACTTCTCCAGGGTGAAACTCATGAAATCCATCGCGCCCTCCCCGCGGAAACGGAAGTAGAGCGCCGTTTTCTCTCCCCGGACCGGATTGACTTTGACCGTCGCTTCCCGCCAGCTCTTCGAGGGATTGATCAGCACAGTCCCGAAAACGCCGCCGTTCTGCTCCGTGGAAACAAAGAGGCTTCCCTTTGCGGTCCCGCGGACCCTGACGCGCAAAATGTCCTCGCCGTCAAAGTTGAAATACTTGAATCCGCACCACGCGCC
>DBVJ01000132.1:0-8085 GCA_002308115.1 Lachnospiraceae bacterium UBA1267 | reverse complement strand
GTGAAATACGGATATTCCTTTTTCCGCTCCATGTTTCTCAGATAGGCATAGGTGCCGTCTTTGCCGGAGAGATTGCAGGCGATACGGGCCTCATAGGTCCCGCTGCCCAGAAGCGGCCCTCCGTTCAAACCCGCGCTGGTCACTTCCACTTGTGCGATCGAACCGTCAGCGGCGATCTGAATCGGCTCGCAGGCCCCCTGGCGCGCACAGCATTGCTGATTGGTCTGACGATGATAGAACACATACCATTGCCCGTTGATCTCGCAGAGTCCGCCGTGTGTATTGCCCAGGAAATTCCGCGCCTTCTCTTCCGTCACGCCCGGAAGACCAACGTCTCCGATCGAGACGATCGTTCCGCCGTAGGCCCACGGTCCAAGCGGCGTACGGGCAGTCGCATAGCAGAGTTCGTGACTCAAGGACGAAGAATACACCAGGTAATAAAGATTCCCGATCTTTCTGGGAGAAGAAGCCTCGTAAAAGCCATGCCCTTCAAAATCCGTCTTCTTCGCCTTCGTCTCGCCGGGGATGGTCCGCTGCTGCTTTCCGACGATGGTCAGCATGTCGGGCTGAAGTTCCAGCACATAGCCGTAACCATGTTCTCCGCCCCGGAGTTTTGCCATTGTAAGAAGCGGACCGCGGAACGGGGCAAAACCGGTGTACAGATAGATCCGCTCGTCTTCGTCGACAAGAACGCCGGGATCGAAGCCGAACGCGTCATCCTTGGCTTCTCCGTAGCGCGTTCCGTCCTCATAATGGATATAACCGTAAAATGTATAAGGTCCCTCCGGACGGTTCGATACCGCCACGGAAATAAAGGCCTTTCCTGAGAGCTCGTAGAACAGATAGTATTTTCCGTCCAGGCCTTCCACGACGTCGGGCGCATTCATTGAGATGCGTCCCTTCGGGTTTTCCGGATCCTGATCCTTCCGATAGATCACACCCTCATTGCGCCAGTCTGAAAGATCTGAAAGCGGAGCGCTCCATAAGACGTAGTCGTTCATGCAGAAGGCTTTCCCGTTGAACCGGTCATGGCTTCCAAACACATAAAGCCGGTTTCCGAACACTCTGGGTTCTCCGTCCGGCACATATTCATAACTGGGAAGATAGGGATTGAATACCTGGTTTGCCATGATGATCGCTCCTTTCACCCGAAGAATCTCACATTTAGATAAATTATATCACACATCCCAAGGCGCCGCCACCGTAATCTCCTCTTCCTCCGGGCAGAGGCACAAACCCGCCTTCCAGGCATCAAAAAGCCCCGCACCATTATGGTGCGGGGCATGCGCGGAGAGGATGGGATTCGAACCCACGTGCCAGGTATCCCCGGCAACTCGATTTCGAGTCGAGCTCGTTATGACCTCTTCGATACCTCTCCAGAGCAATGAGATTTTACTCAAAAAGCACGCGGCTGTCAAGTGATAGCGCCGAAGCTTTCTCTGACGAGATCGGCATAGGGTCTGATCGTAAAATCTTCCGTCTGCGGATCCCGGTAGATCCTCAGCTGCTCCTCGAACACAGCATTGGCAGAACCGTCCGCATAGCCGCGCTCGCATTTGACTCTGAGGTCCTCCAGGGATCTTGTGGAGTAATGATTGACCCGGAAGACGGTCCGATGGTTGAACTTCGTGAAGACACGGCCGGCCTGCTCTGAGAATGAGCTGTAATTGTCGATGTTCTCCAGGTCTTCGCTGACTGCGTAGCGGCCGCCTTTATAAATCGCGTAATGCGGGTTGTACATGCAAAGGAAGCATTTCGGCCGGACGATGCTTTTGGTGTGCCGGTTGACCGGTTGTCCGTAGTCCTTGATGGTGGCGGTGTAATTGTCCATCACAAGGCCTTCCGGCCTCTTTTCATGTCCGTTCGGCCCGTACATCAGCCAGTTGGCGCCGATACCGGGATAGGCTTCATATGCCTTGAGCACTTCCGGCATGCGGCCTTTCGGCGAGAAAAGAAACTCATCCGCATCGATAAACGCAAGCCATGTGGTCCGTTTTTTCGTCCTTCTTACGGCATCTCTGTAAGCCGCCGCCTGCACGGCGCGTCCCGGCCACTTTCTGTACACCACCTGTCCTTTCTCGATGAAAGGCGCGAGCACTTCCATGGTGTCATCCGTGGACTCATTGTCATACAGATAGATCCTATCCGCGCCTGTCGCCAGATAAAACAGGATGAATTCCCTGAGATACCGGCCTTCGTTTTTCACGATCACCGCGACGGAATAATAGTCTTTGGCCTTTCGGTCCGAACGGTCGATCGTTTTCCTTGAACGAAAATGTTTTACAAAGAGTTTCAGATCTTCGGCCGTGCACCTTCTAAGGACCTGAAGACGCCAGAGAAGCCGCTCCTCATAGGCGTTCAGCACTTTTGAACAGGCAAGATTCTTCTCGTCGTCCGTCCCCTTGGTTTCCTGATATTCCCGGTAGAGCTTTTTCAGTTTCGGGTTTACCTTGAACAGAAATCCGCTCTTCTTCGAGTGGATGAGCCGTTCCAGGTAAGCCGTATTGTTTCGTAAAAAAACATCTGTGTAGGAATTCCCTTCCATCAGGTCAGACGCCTCCTCATTCACACATCTTCCTGCAAAGCCAGTATCCTTGGGATATCTTCGACCGTTTCCGCAATATAGCGGGCGCCGGCTTCCTCCAGTTCTTCGCGGGATCCGTAGCCGAACAAGACGCCCATGGCGTCGAGGCCGTTCTTCCTGGCGCCCAGAATGTCGTGGCTCCGGTCGCCGACCATCACACAAGCCGAACGCTCCGTGACGCCCATTTCCTCAAGCGCGTAGGCAATGACTTCGTCCTTCCGCGTCCGGGTCTCGTCCATGGATGCCCCGAAGACATAGTCGAAACAGGGCAGGAATCCGAAGCGTTCCAGGATCCTTCTCGCGAAGACTTCCGGCTTCGACGTGGCTACCGCAAGAATGTGGCCGCGCTCCTTCAGCTCGTCCAGACACTCTTTCATGCCGTCGTAGGGCACATTTTCAAAAATGCCTCTCTCCCGGAAATACACGCGGAACTCGCGGGTCGCTTCTCTGGCATCCTCCTCGGAGAAACCGTACTTCTCCATAAAGGAATCCACCAGCGGCGGTCCGATGAAACTGAACAGTTTTTCACGGTCCGTTTCCTCGATCCCGAAATGCCTGAGGGCATACATCACGGAATTCGTGATGCCCTCTCCCGGATCTGTCAGTGTTCCGTCCAGATCAAACAGCACGTACTTGTACATCTGAGACTCCACTCGTTAATAGCGGATCGAGCCGCCGTTCACGGCCTCCGCTTTCTTCTTTTTCCGAGACTTGAAAACAGGCAGCAGATTCACGACGGAAAGCGCGGCGATCAGAAGCACCGAGATGAGGATGCCGACCGGCGTTCTTAAGAATTCCACCGCTTTTCCGATACCGGGGACCAGAAACACGACACGTCCGACCAGCTGATCCCATTTGATGGGCTTGTCGGAAATGCTGTTCGCGTCTCCTTTCGTGATGAGCTGATCCTCCGAGATGCCGATCAGCCGGTGGGTGATCAGGATCTCGTCTTCCGTTCCGCGGTCCCGGACGTAGACGACGATGTCGCCGGCCCTGTAGTCCTTCCGGTCATGCTTCTGGAAAATGATCATGTCATTTTCATGGAAGACCGGTTTCATGGAACCTGAAACCACGACGGCATAACCGACCCCGAAAAGGCCGGTATAACCGCCGCGGTTAAAGATCCGCTGATAGAGGCCGCTCGCCACGAACAGAAGAAGTATCGCGACGATCGCCCACAGAATGGCGTTCACCAGTGTTTTCAGAAAAAACTTCAACTCTTCCTCTCCATCGTGAAGGACTTAGTTGTTGCCTTCCTTCACTGCAATGATATTTGCGTAGGCGCTGGCAGCGCCTTCGATGATCAGGGACTCTTTCACAGGATCCAGTCCGGCGTCGATCGCATAGTTCGAATTGATGATCGCGAAGTCCAGATCCTGAAGCAGTCTCGGAAGCTGCGCCGCTTCCACTTCCGTAAAGCTCAGCCCGTAGGGGTTCTCGGTAATGTCACGGACCGTGGCGGTGATGCCTGCGCCTTCCTTCAGTTTCAGGTAACCGTTTGCCTCCAGAAGAAGCAGCGCGCGGGCCTCGTTGGTCGTGTCGTTCGGAACGCCGACCGTGAAACCGGAGCCGCCCTTCACCGCGTCAAGGCTCTTCTGCTTTCCGCCGTAAAGGCCCATGGGCTCCATGTGGATCGCTGCCGCCGAAACGATATGCGTGCCTTTTTCTTTATTGAAGTCATCCAGGTAGGGCACATGCTGGAAATAATTGGCCAGCACTTCGCCGGATTCCACGACTTCATTCGGAAGAATGTAGTCGTTGTACTCGATCACCTTAAGCTCGATGTTTTTCTCCGCAAGGATCTCCTTCGCGACCTGAAGGATCTCCGCGTGCGGTGTCGGGGATGCGGCCACAGTGATGGTCTTTCCGGACAGCGCCTTGTAATCCACGGAAGCGTCAAAGCCATCCGTCGGATGCTCCACGACTGAAACCACTGCTCCGCTGTACTTTTCCGAAATGAAATCGGCGACCTTCTGGGAGCTGACCGCCGCGACCAGCGCTTTCACCAGCGCTTTTTCGTCGCTTGTCTGGTTTTCTTTCTTTCCGCAGCCTGCGAAGACGGAAGCCGCAAGAGCAAGTGTGAGTACGATTGCAAAGAACTTCTTCATGATTTTATCTCCTTTTCTGTTCTTTTTCCAGTATCAATTCACGATGTTGTTTCTGATTTCCCGATCAGGGCGCCGGATCAATAAAAAAAGAGACCCGGCGGCCTCTTCATTACTGTCCGAAAGGTTCAGAAGTCTGAATGACGAAGGCGCCTTAAAGTCCGTGCATGCTCCACATGCACATCGACATGCCCATCATCATGGTTCCTGCATTCCTCATCGGAATCTCCTTTCAGACTCTTTCATCTCGGGAAAAATGAAATTACGGTCATTATAAACAGTGCGGCTCCTTCTGTCAATTCCAAGATTCTCACGGGATTTCAGGTGAATTTACGGCATTTTTCACAAATTTACGGCATTTTAGGTTGACAATAAAAATGGATGCGATAAAATCAAAATCAGAAAAGTCGGGCAGATGCCGACGAAAAATGGGCAGGGCGCTGCCCGGAATAGGGGAATCATTATGGGAAAGTATGAAGTCAAACAGACCGAAAAAGGATTCCGTTTCAATCTGAAAGCGGCGAACGGCCAGGTCATCGGTGTTTCTCAGATCTATGCTTCTGAGAAATCCTGCCTGAAGGGCATCGAATCCGTGACGAGAGTCGCTCCGGATGCCGTCATCGAAGATCAGACCGTGGAAGGATACACGGTCGAGAAGAATCCGAAGTTTGAGATCTATGTCGACAAGGGCGGCCAGTTCCGCTATCGTCTGAAAGCCAAGAACGGCGAGATCATCCTCTCCGGCGAGGCCTATAAGGCGAAGGCCGGACTTCTGAACGGCGTCGCTTCCATTAAGAAGAACGCAGAGTCTCCTGTCGCGAAGGTCGAAGCATAAGTAAAGAATGCCGGTTGGCATCTGGACGGCGCGGACAACGGTCCGCGCCGCCCTTCATTCTAAGGAGGACCGTGTATGAACAGGATCTATATCACAGGACACCGGAACCCGGATCTGGACGCGATCTTAAGCGCCATGGCCTATGCGGAGCTCAGAAGCCGCATCGACCCGGATAATGAGTACGTGGCTGTCCGCTGCGGGCATTTGTCTGACAACATCCGCCAGATCCTCCGCAAACTCGGGATCACGCCTCCGCCCTACATGCAGGACGTTTATCCGAAAATGCGGGACGTCATGCTGACGGATCCCAGAAGAATCGACTGCATGGAACCCATTTCCAATCTGTCGCTCTCCTATTCTGTCTCCGAGCCCTCCGCGACGCCGATCTACAAAAACGGAGAATTCTACGGGCTTCTGACCACCGATGACATTGCCCAGTGGTTCATGGACGCCATGCAGATCGGCGAAGTCAAGTTTGCGCCGCTGATCCAGGACATCATGCGTCATGAGGAACCTTCCATCCAGGCGGACGAACATTTTGACGAAGGGCGTTCTCTTCTCCTGAACTCCGGTGTCCGCGCGCTTCAGGTCATGGACGGCGACCGCTTCGTCGGTTTTGCGACGCGCCGCTGCTTCCTCAAAAAGCCCTCTTACCGCGTGATCCTTGTGGACCATAATGAAGCTGAGCAGAGCATCCATGGCATCGAAGAAGCCACGGTTTTAGAGATCATCGACCATCATAAGCTGAATCCCGTCAGGACCGACCTTCCGATCTTCATTGATTCCGAACCGGTCGGAAGCACCTGCACGATCATTTATCAGTTGTATATGAAGAACAGGATCCAGCCGGACGCGCGGATCGCAAAGTATCTGCTCGCAGGCCTTTTGTCCGATACGCTGATCCTGAAGAGTCCGACCACCACCGGCATCGACAGGGCTTCCGCGAGTGCGCTGGCCGCGATCCTGAAGACCTCTGCTAGCGCCTTTGGGGCGGAAATGTTCTCCGACATCGAGTCCCTGGATTCCCGGGATCCGGAGAAGACCGTAGAAAGCGATTTCAAAGTCTACCGGGAACGCGGCGTTTCCTTTGGGATCGGACAGTGCGAGGTCACGAATCTGCATACGGTCCGGGAAGTCGAGAAGCGTTATCTGGCCGCGCTTTCAGGCGTCAAAGAGAAAAAGGGGCTGGACTGGGTCATGCTCATGGTCACGGACGTGGTCTACGGAAACTCGATCCTTCTTAGCACCGACCATACCGCACTGAAACGCCTCTCCTACAATCGTCTGAAAGCGGGCGTATACGACATGCCCGGCGTCATGAGTAGAAAGAAGCAGCTCTTGCCGGAAGTTCTGAATACACTTTCCCTGGATATCTGAAAAACCGCCGGCCCGTGGGCCGGCGCTTTTCATTATCAGGCTGCGCTTATTTCTTTTCTTGGCCAGGCCAGAAGGATCACGGCGGACAGGATCAGTACGGCTCCGATCCCTGTCCGGAGCGAGAAGGATTCTCCGAGGAGAATGATCCCGAGCACCACGCAGGCGATCGGCTCCAGCGTGCTTGCGATCGCCGCAAGCTGCGCATCTGTTTTCCGGACGCCGAAGGCGAAGAACGCCACGCCGAACACTGAAGTGACGAGGCCCATTCCCGCTGAAAGAAGCCAGCCCAGAGGGGTCATCTGGCGGACGCAGTCCACGAAGGCGCCATCCAGGAGCATTACGGTCGTGATCAGGACAAAGCTGAGTACTGCAATGAAGAACAAAATATGCTCCGTGCCCATTTCCGGCTCTTTCAGCCTGGAAAGCACCACGATATAGACCGCCCAGGTGAGGGCGCTGGCCGCTGCGATCAGAACGCCCAGAAGCGTGATCTGCCCGCCGAACTCCATCATGAGAACGATCCCCGCCCCGCAGAGAAGCACGGAGATCAGCCGCCGCGCCGACAGTTTTTCGCGTAAAAAGACCACGGAAATGACCGCTACGAGCGCCGGATACAGAAAGTGGATGGTGGTCGCGATGCTGGTGGACATAAAGTTATAGTCCAGATACAGAAGAAGCGGTGTCGCAATGCTGAGCGCGGCCAGCAGCAGAAAGACGCCGATGTGCTTCGAAAATGCCTTGAATACACTCCTCTTTTTGAGGACGAAGGGCAGAAGGACCAGCGACAGAGAGGCATAGCGGAAGAAAATGAAGATCTCGGGCCGTGCGCCTTCCTGATAGGCTGTTTTGACTACAAAAGGACCCGCCCCGAACACCAGTCCGGAGATGATGACCATCAGAAGACCTTTTGTGGACTGTTTCATGAATGCCCCCTAAAAAAGCGTTTTCCGGAAAACGGTTAAAAAGGATTTTACCCATATTGCATAGCATTTGCAAGCGCGTTATATTGCCCTTAGCATTAAAAAACCCCCAGGGAGGTGTTTCCATGGGCAAACGGACAGATTTTCTGTACCTGAGTGAAGAAGACATGATCAAGGCGGGCGTTTTGGATTACGCGCGCTGCATCGATGTCGAAGAAGAGATCTTCGGGCTTCTTTCCAAAGACGACTACCGCATGGGCGGCG
>DBVJ01000052.1:14469-14599 GCA_002308115.1 Lachnospiraceae bacterium UBA1267 | reverse complement strand
AAGCGCGGAGCGATCCGTCCCTTTCCGCTCCCCGCGTCCCCTTATGCTCCATCCCATTCCAATCTCACTTTCCACATTCATATTGGCCCCAGGACCTGCTTCTCCCCTTAACCCGACCGCGTCAATCCAA
>DBVJ01000052.1:14226-14378 GCA_002308115.1 Lachnospiraceae bacterium UBA1267 | reverse complement strand
CCATCTTCACCAACTTATATTGGACCTGTGACCCGCTTTTTCCCCTGAAAATGACTGTTTCGGCCCAATCCATTTCACTCTTCATCGATTTGTATTGGATCCGGCACCCGTTTTCCCCCTGAAAATGGCTGTTTCGGTCCAACTCATTTCAC
>DBVJ01000052.1:11415-14197 GCA_002308115.1 Lachnospiraceae bacterium UBA1267 | reverse complement strand
CCGAAAGCAGAGGCGGAAAATGCGTGAAACCCCCGGCAAAACGCCCTCCTTCTTGACCGGATCCGCGAAAAACTCTACAATAAATATATCTTTGAAGCGAGGAGGCTTGACATGCCGAAAGAACTCTGGAAGCCGGGAACTCTTCTGGCGCCCGTACCGGCGGTACTGGTGACCGTGCGGGACACGGACGGCCGGCCGAATGTCATGACAGCAGCCTGGGCCGGAACAGTCTGTTCAGATCCGGCCATGGTTTCCGTGTCGATCCGGAAGGAACGCTACACCCATCACATTCTCAAAGAGACCGGGGAGTTTGTCCTGAATCTGACAAACCGGAAACTGGTGCGCGCGACAGATTATTGCGGTGTCCGGTCCGGGCGGACGGAAGACAAGTTTGCCGCCTGCGGCCTTCATACGGAAGAAGGCAGGACCGTAGCTGCTCCTTCGATCCAGGAAAGTCCGATCGCCCTGGAGTGCAAGACCGAGCAGGTTCTGGAACTTGGCTCCCACGATATGTTCCTCGGCCGGATCACAGCAGTTCTGGTCGATCCGAAACTTTTGGATGAGAAAGGGAGACTTGCGCTCGAAAAAGCCGACCTCATCGCCTACTCGCACGGCATGTACTTCGAACTCGGCAGGCTCCTGGGCACTTTTGGCTTCAGCGTTAAGAAAATTAAAAGCTGATCTTCCCCGGCTTTTTTATGCAAACTGTCGATAATTTACATATTCTTGTGCATTTATTCATAATTTATTCATAAATCAGGATTATCTATTGAATTAAAGAGAGCCAATAAAACTTCTTCCTGATTAGATATGTTTTTCATAATTCCCCCCGGGAGTCGTAGCCCGGGGGGCTCCTCTTTTTTATCCCATTTTTTCATTGAATAATACGCCTTTTCAATGCTATAATACGGCCATAATAAGGCGACAGGGGGCCAGCCATGGCGGAATTGCCGGTTAAACCGTATGAGGGTTTTGAGCCCTATATTTTCATCAGCTACAGTCATCGGGATTCGGAAAGGGTCTTCCCGATCCTGAAGCATCTTGCGTCCAAGGGCTATCGTCTCTGGTATGATGAGGGCATCGATCCGGGAAGCGAGTGGCCGGAAGCCATTGCCTCTCATCTTGCGAAATGCTACATCTGTATCGCTTTCATTTCCCGGAACTCTCTCAACTCGCAGAATTGCCGCCGCGAGATCAACTTTGCGCTGAACCCGGAGAAGAAGCTCAATTTCCTCTCTGTCATGCTGGAAGAAGCGGAAATGACGCCTGGTATGGAGCTTCAGCTGTCCACCTACCAGTCTATTCTGAAATATAAATATCCCTCTGAAGAGTATTTCTATGAAAAGCTGGACCACGTCGAGCAGATTCAGCCTTGCAACATCAATTATGTAAAGCCTGCCCCGGCGCCTGTTCCCGCATCCGGCACCTCTGCTTTAGGACACACCGGCTATCCGGTCTCCGCGTCCGGATCCGAGAACCGTGAAGCGCCCTCTCCCGAAGCGCCCGTCAGCCACGAATCCTCCTCCGCGCGCAGCGACTCCCTTGCAAAGCCCTACGAAAAGCCTAAAACGGAGAGCAAGAAAAAGGCTTTCCCGAAATTCCTGTACGCAGTGATCCCGGCAGCCCTGGCGGTGGTTCTTGCGGCGATCCTGATTCCGGTCCTCATCACGAACTCAAAGCGCAATCATCCTGACGACGGTCAAACGACGACCACTGAGCGGCCTGATGAAAGCAGGGAGACAGAAAGCAGCAATCCTTCCGAAAGCGGAAGCGGCTCTGAATCCGAAACGGAGCCCGTCGTCATTGAGCTTTCCGACAATCTCTATGACTACACTTTCCGTCTGGACGAGGTCTATCAGCTGCCCTGCGCTTTCTCGGCGATCGAAAAGAACGGCTGGCAGATCTCCACTTCAGGAACTTCCGGTGAAACGCAGCTTGAGGCGGGTGCAAACCAGGTCATTCAGGTGGTAAAGAATGGTGTGATCATTACGATCGACGTCGTCAATCCCGGATCCTCTCCTTTGGCCATCAAAGACTGCATGGTCGGCGGAATCGAAGTCCGGCAGTCCGTGCTTCCGGAGGAGGGATCCTTCTGTGTGGCCAAAGAAATCACTCCTTTTTCTTCCATTGAGGAAGTTCTGGACGCCCTGGGGCCTGTCGCTGAACTGAATACCAGTACCTATTATACGTCGCTGAATTACGGGACTTCCTCGAAGCACTGCACGCTTTTCCGCTTCGATCATAATGACGCCCGTTATAATACGATCACGGTGATGAACTATCCGGAGGCGCCGCGGAAGGCCGTCTCGGAACTGTCTGACGATCTGGATGATCTCAGTTTCCTCCTGGACGGTACGCTGTATCAGCTGCCCTTCGATTTCGGAAAACTCACGGAAAACGGCTGGACGATCGCCACGCAAGGCATGTCCGACAAGACGCTCGTCAAGGGCTATTACTATGAGACCTTCCATATGAGCAAGAATGGGGCAACCATCAGCGTAAAGGCTTCTAACACCTCCGGAAATCTCCGTCCGGTCGGGGAATGTCTGATCTCTTATATTTCAGTGGATATGAAAGGCATTCAGGATCCGTCGCTCTTCCAGGTCTCGAAGGGCATCACCGTTTCTTCGACCCGTAAAGAGATCTCCAAAGCATTCGGGGACGCCTCAAACCTCAATGAGTATGACAAATATGCCGCGCTGACCTATGGCGACTCCTACGAAGAGTATACGCGTTTCTACGTCTACGAAAGCGACACCAAGTACAACAACATCCAGGTGAC
>DBVJ01000052.1:0-11332 GCA_002308115.1 Lachnospiraceae bacterium UBA1267 | reverse complement strand
ATCTCATCTCCGGCGCCATCCGCTTTGACGGCAATCTGTATCAGCTTCCCGCGCCGCTCAAAGTTTTCCTGGATAATGGATGGACCGTCGTCAGCAAACCGGCCTTTATCGCTGCGCTCAACTTAGGCGCTGTCCGTATCGAAAAAGACGGCGTTTCTGTTTCCCTCTCTGTCACCAACTTCGGGGAGAATCAGACCCTTCCGGAAAACTGCGCAGTCACCACCATCAACGTCTCCAGTGAAGACGGCGTGGAGATCGAGCTTCCGAGGGGTATTGTCTTTGGTACGAAGGAATCTGTCGTGAAGGGTCTCGGCATTGAATTCAATGTGTCAGACGGCTCAAAACAGACTTCTTATTCCCTGTACGAAAGAGCAACAAATTCAGACCTCACCATCAAAGTCCTGAAGGACACCGGAGAAGTCAACTCGATCGTATTAAGAAAAAATCAGTGGGATTACTGAGAGAGCGCGCGGAGAAGTTCCCAGGCGTAGTCATCCTTGGCCTGGTCTTCCGGCGTCAGATCATCAAACGGCAGCATCAGCGGATGCTGTCGTTTTTGATTGTCACGGACCGGCGCATAGCTCCAGTTGTTCATGAGATGGAAGCGAAGCCAGCGCGTGTGTTCGATCCGGCGGCAGTTCTCCCGGAGTTCGGGCGAGGCATTTTCAAACTTGTTGTACGCCTCGGCGCATTGTTCTTTCAGGCGCGTCCCGTCCGCAGACTCGCCCAGAATGAAACGGATCTTGGCGCCGATATGGTCCGCGCTGGCCATGTTGGAACGGCGGAGAAATCCGGGCAGTTCTTCCCAGGACACGCCCGCACCCGTGCTCTTCTGGTAGATTTCATTCATCTCGCGGGCGATACGGTCCAGACCGGTACGCATGACAAGCTCGGGGGTGAAGATTTCTTTATTGTTTCCGAAGCTGACGACATCCTTATGGGAAATGGAGAGGCATGCATGGACGGCGCCCTTCATCGGGAAGTACTTCAACAGCGCAGCCGTATAATCCGCAGTGTCCCGCTCCTCCCGGAAGCACAGGATGATGCGGTCGGCGTCCATAAGGATCGAAGGATCCTGATTCCAGGGTTCCTCATGGAAATACAGTTCATCATGGCTGTCGTCCGCAATGGTTGCCGGGAATCCCTGATTCAGCACCGGATGGTTGCGGCGGAAATGTCCGAATTTACCGAAAATGTCGTAGCGGACCGCATTGTCCGGGGCGATCACATTGTTGAGAAGCGCCTGAAGAAGCAATGCTTCGGCCGCTTTGCCTTCCCCGATCAGCACGATACGCTCATCGGACTTCCGGAGCGGATAGTTATGCCAGTACAGGCGCGCCCGGCAGGTATCTTTGTCAAACAGCGACACGGACGCCGGCAGCAGGTCGGATTCATGGTCGGTCATACAGTAAATGCGGCAGGGAAGTTCCAGGAGAGATGACGAAAGCGCCTCGTTTTCCAACGGATTCTCTCCCATGCAGAAGACGACGTTCTCGCCGCGCTTTCCGCGCAGTTTGATGATCTCCGATGGACTGAAGGGCACCGATAGGCCATGCTCCGGTCCGGTTTCGGACATCTTCTGTTCCGCAAAGATCAGACAGGCATGGGGTTGTTCTTTTCTCAGGTTCTCGGAAAGCGCCACGGCGGCTTCGTTCGCGCAAGAGAAAATGTACGCCTTCTTCCTTGCGGTCCTTTTGATGCGGAGCCGCGGAAGCAGCCTTCCGCGTAAGGCCGTGAAGAGAAGGCCCATTAAGAAGACCAGAAGGCCTAAACTGAACAACTGGAGAACGCCGCCGATCACTCTGCCGAGAACGGTGACGGGGTAGGTGTCGCCGTAGCCCACGGTGGTCAGGGTGGTCAGCATGTACCACAGCGCGGTCGGATAGTCCGTGATGCTGGCCCCGGGCGCGTCGGATTCCGCAAACGTCAGAAGAAGGGCAAGAAGCAGACATCCCAGAACGGCAGCAAAGCCGATCAGGAACGGTTTCATTTTCTTAATCATGCGAGGCCTCCTTGAGAAGGTCCGGGATCATCAGCACATTGTCGATGTCCATTTTCCTGTAATCTTTCCTGACGCCGGTCACTTCTGCCTCACGGTCGGAAAGCGCCGGGAGTTCATCCCAGCCGACAAGGCAGGCATGAAGCCGGTGTTCGGTGTCCTTTCCGATCCGGATGGGTGTTTCGCCCTTGGCGGTCTGTTCCCGGTAAAGCGCCGCTCTCTCCGCAAATTCTTCCTCACTCATGGCGCGATAGCCCATGCTGTAGTGGAACGCGCACCAGCGAAGATGCTCGGCCTGCCCCAGCATTTCCAGCACTTCCGGTGAAGGCGACCAGCCATTCGCGCGGACCTCTTCCCGGTTCGTACCGGAAGCCCGAAGGAAGGCATCCATGTAATCCGCGCTCGCTCTGCAGCTCATGCGGCTGAAGTAATCGCAGGACGCCCAGTCCTCGTCGACCGTCCGTCCCTCATCCAGGTGATACTGATGGTTCAGAACCTTTGCCATGGCATCCATCTGCTCCGCGTTCAGAACAGAGGGATCATAGAGGCTCTGGGACTTCGGGAGCCCGGTCACCGGATCCAACGTCACGATGCCTTGCGTAGAGCACTGCACCACGGGGATGTATCTTGGGAAGTCTGAAAGAAATGCGGTCAGTTCTTCCGTGAGTTCCGTATTATCCTTGCCGGTGCCTGTGCAGACAACGACCAGGTTCAGCGAATCCATGCGTTTCTCCAGGAACTGATAAAACACGGTGCTTCGCGCGCTCATGTCCACAAAGGAAATGTCGTACTCTTCTTTCAGTCCGGGATATCGGAAGAAGAAGTTGCCCGCCTTCCCCTCCGGGTCCAGAGAAACGACCGTGGCGCGGAAACGGCTTCCCGCAAACTGCCCGTTCATTACCAGTTGTTTCAAAATGGCCTGGCCTGTATTGCCGAAGCCGATGATCACCGCTTCAAAGTCTTCCTCCGCGCGGCCCTTGCCGTCAAAACGCATCAGGCTGTAGGGCGGAATGGAGCGAACCAGCATACGGGCGACCAGTTCCGAACGGTCCACCGCAAGAACCGCTCCGAAGCCATAGTGCCCTTTCTCTCCGCTTACGGCCATGAGGCCCTCTCCGGCCGTGTCTCTCGCCAGAACCGTCAGGCTGGTCTGATCTTTCGAAACGCCGCGGCTTTCGAGAACTTTGAGAAGCTGTGCGGCGAAACGGATGTTTTTATCGGGATCGGCGTCCAGGCAATAGAACGAATAATGGCGTTTCCCGCGCCGGATGCCCAGCTTTTTCATGAGGGAGGCCGAGGGCGTTCTGGATCCGTCGTCCGAAAGAAGCAGACTCCCCATATGCGCCACACGGTCTGCAAATTCCATTTTTCCGGCGGAATCGATCACCACCGTCGTATGCATTTTGTTCAGTTTTTCGGCCATGTCGACGGCGTTTGAGTCGCTGCCGTACACAACGCTTAAGTCTCCCCAGCGGATCAAAGCAAGGTGAAGCGTCCGAAGAAGGTTGGCGCCGACCGAAGTCAGCACTGCGCTCGCCAGGCAGTACAGCGCCAGAAGATGTGCCGCGTAGATCACGATCTGCATGCCGTCCGTTCCGAGGAGCGGGACACTGGAGATCGCGCCGATCTCATTTCTCCCGAGGAACATGCAGAAACAGGAGAACAGCGTACGCATGACCGTACGGAAAGATCCGCCGTAAAGCGAGTAGTATCCGTAGCCGTAGGCGCCCAGGCCGACAACGGCGACAAACACCAGGATCACACCGTTCATTCTGGAAATGAACCTCGGCTTGAAGCCCAGTGTGATCAAAAGAAACAGAAACAAGAGCGCTGCAAGAATATAAACAAATACCAGATGCATGGCGTTTCTCCGGGAAAACAAGCTGTTTCGCAATACGGAACGCGGCCTTTTCAATTGTTCTTATCATACTGTATCGCCTGCGGAAAATCAACCTGAGACACTTTCAGAGTATGCTTTCAGGCCTTGTTCCGGGCATCAAAAAGGACCGGCAGTGCCGGTCCTTTTGATATGTCCGAAAAGAGACGCTTATTATTCTGCTGCCGCAGTCGTCGTTCCCTTCATGTTGGAATCGTCATCGATGATCAGTGCGCTCTCGGTGAAGGCGCTGTAATCAGGCTGGTTCGCCTTGACGATGTTGACCACGGTAATGGCGATCGCAACCAGAGCAGCCAGGGCGAGCACGATCGGAATCACGGTCCAGAGAACCTTCTGGGCTTTCTTCTGGCGCTTTTCCTTCGCGATCGTTTCTTTGCGGTTCTTCTTCGCCTCTTTATAGGCTTCCATCTTCTTCTGACTCATGGTTCTAACCTTTCAGACTGTTTTCGTCCGGTATTTGATCCGACAGATTAGGGATTATAGCATACGAATCCCTTGAAATCAAGGGTTTCTCACGTTCATCCCTCGTATCCGTTCGGATTATTCTTCTGCCAGTTCCAGGAATCCGCGCACATATCCAGGATCGTGTACTGCGTTTTCCAGCCCATTTCCTCATAGGCCTTTGCGGGATCGGACCAGCATTCGGCAATGTCGCCGGGGCGCCGCGGAACGATCTCGTAAGGGATCCTCACACCGTTGGCTTCCTCAAAAGCCTTCACGATGTCCAGCACGCTGTAGCCGACGCCCGTGCCGAGATTGTAGACCTTAAGGCCTGCATTTTCCTCGATCTTCTTCAGAGCGGCGACATGTCCGACCGCAAGGTCGACGACGTGGATGTAGTCCCGCACGCCGGTGCCGTCATGCGTCGGATAATCATTTCCGAAGATGTTGAGGTGGTCGCGCTTGCCGACCGCCACCTGCGTGATGAAGGGCATGAGGTTGTTCGGAATGCCCTTCGGGTCCTCGCCGATCGTGCCGCTCTTGTGCGCGCCGATCGGGTTGAAGTAGCGAAGCAGCACGACGTTCCACTCCGGATCAGCCTTCTGGATGTCCGTCAGGATCTGCTCCAGCATGGATTTCGTCCATCCGTAAGGATTCGTGCAGGTGCCCTTCGGGCAGTTTTCCGTGATCGGGATCTCAGAGGGATTGCCGTAAACGGTCGCGGAGGAAGAGAAAATGATGTTCTTCACGCCGTGTTTCCGCATGACGTCCACAAGCGTGAGCGTGCCGGCAATATTGTTTTCGTAATATTCCCAAGGCTTCGCGACGCTTTCGCCGACAGCCTTCAGACCCGCAAAATGAATGCAGGCGTCGATCTTTTCATTTTCGAAGATCCGCTCGAGACCTTCGCGGTTGCGGATGTCCGTTTTGTAAAAAGGCGCGGGCTTGCCTGTCAGCGCCTCGATCCGGCCAAGGACCTTCTCGTTGGCATTGGACAGGTTGTCCAGGATCACGACCTCATAACCGGCCTTCTGCAGTTCAACTACCGTGTGGCTGCCAATGTAACCGGCTCCGCCAGTGACCAGAATGCTCATACATTCTCTCCTTTTTTCGTGCCTTTTTTTGCAGTGTCCTTCGTTTTGGTTTCCCTCTGCAGGATATTCTTCTTCGCGTTCTCCGCTTCCCGGGCCTCACGCTTCTTCTGGGAAGTACGCCTTCTGCGGTCTTTCCGCTTCTGCTGCACGCCTTCCTTCTTCGCGCGGATCGCATCCGCATCCTCTTCCGTACAGCTTCTGACGGTCCGGACGACGAAATAGCCCTGGAAACGCTCTGCGATCTTGAGGCGGATATGCCCCTTCATAAGGCCATGGGACGGGCATTCGCCGAGTGCCATATAAGTCCGTCCGTCCGAGAACCACGGCACCAGCTTTTTAAGCCTTCTGCCGCAGACCCTGCACCGGAACTCCCGCGCGCCGCGGTAATTCAGCGCTTCCTCTTTCAGATTGAACTGGCGGGAAACGTATTTGGTATAGGTCGGGAAGGAAAATGTCTTCTCTTCGAAGTGGTTTTTGGGAATGTTGTAGTAGTCGATCGAGTAATAGTCTTCGTATTTCTTCCGGTCGATCCGCTTGAAGATCTGGGCGGTGTACCAGGCATCATCCACCGCATGATGGAAGGGCCGGTCGCTCTCCAGCTCGTATCTCTCCGCGACAACGTCCAGCGAGCGGCGTACTTTGCCCTCGCCTTCCTGCAGCGCGTACAGTTTCTGAACGTCCAGATATTTGAGCGGATATTTCCACGGGATCTTGATATCGAAGTACGCCATGTTCCGCTCGAGCTGGGTCAGGTCGGAGCCTCCCCACACGAGGAAGGTGCAGTCATTGCCGCACCATTTCAGGAACTCTGCGCAGGCGTCCTCAAAGTAAATGCCCTTCTCGTCCAGGTCTTTGTCTTTCCAGCCTGTCAGCTGCTTTGTGCGGCGGACTAGGAAGGGATACACCTGCGGACGGATGAGGCGCTGGAATTCGCCCAGGATATTGGTGTTCTGGTCCATCTTGACCGCGCCGATCTCGATGATCTCAAAAGGCAGATCCTCTTCTTCGACGGACTTATACGCGGCCTGGTTCCATTCAAGGTCTAAAACAATGTAATTCATGCGAAATAAAACACCTTTCCAACAGAATAATATAGCGCGCAATCCGCCGATACGCAACAATTCCTTGCCAAAAAACTCGCCCCCAGCCCCTGCCTTGCCACGCACACCTGGCGCACAGCCTCCCCTCCCGGCCGGGAAACATCTCCGCTCACTAGTCGCTTCGTCCCCTGAATCATCCAAATAGTTCCGCCTCATGACCTGCACGCTGAAACTGCCAGAACTCGCGCTCATTCTTCGCGCTCAGACAGCTGGCAGTTTCAGGCAGCTCTATTCGTCGGAACTCAGGAGATTCTAGGGGACTCGTTGAATCGTTCGCTTCGATGTTTCCCGGCCGGTCAGGGCAGCTGTGCGCCGCTGCAGCCGACAACCTTACGTCTCTTGCCGAACAATGCGGCCTCGCCCAAGGGAGCAAGTATCTATAGCGAACGACTTAGCACGCTGCCCGCAGTTTCCGGGTTCTGACACATAGACCTGCCCGAAACTGTCATCTGTCTGAGCAAAGCAGCTGTCGGCTCCGATAGGAGACGACAGCTGCGGAGCGAGTTATGGCAGTTTCGTCTGGCAGGTCATGGGGCAGGATCCGCAGAAACTGCGAGGGAGCGATGCGACTAGTGAGCGATGATACTTGCTCCCGCGGGCGGGGCCGGGCTAGGGACGAAGCGACCAGTGAGCGGAGATGTTTCCCGGGACAGGCAGGGCAGCTGTGTGCCGTATGTGCGGGGGCCGGGGTGCGGGGGCATGAAAAAGCGGGGGCGGCGCGTATGCGCGGCCCCCGCGGTGGGTGTCGGGTGGGTTAGTTTTCCTGGGCGAGGAGGCCGAGGATCTGGTTGGTGCGGGCCACGAATTTTGTCATGGCATCGGGCTTGAGGGGTGCCTGCTGGATGCGGGCCAGATCGTAAAGCTCTTCGCAGACCATCGTGACATTTTCACCTTCGGTGTGCGACAGAAGATACTGGACCAGCTTGTTGTTCACATTGAGGATAAGGGTCTCGTCGAGATTGCCGGCGGAGCCCATCTCATCTTCCTTCATGCCGTACTGGCGCATCATCTCCCGCATGCGAAGCGCTTCCTCGGAAACCGTCAGCATGGAAGAAATGTCCTTGTTCTTCAGCTTCTCCGCCTTGATCTTCACATTATCCTTCTTGAGGATCTTCTTGAACAGCGCGCCGAGCGCGGCCTCGTTGACCTTCAGCTCTTCCTCAAGTTTCTTGGTGTTCTTCGCCTTCAGCGAGTCCTCCATATGGGCGTCGATACGCTTGAAATGGATGCCCTCGTTCTTCATTTCCAGCTGCTGGATGAAAGGAACGTCGATCTGGTCGGTGAGAAGCACCGCATCCATCTTCGCCTTCTTGAACATGTTGACGTACTGGCTCTGCTGGACCGGATCCGTCACATAGACGATCGTCTTCTCTTTCTTTTCTTCCGGCGTCTCGCGCTCGGTATCCTTCAGTTCTTCACCGGTCTCGGAATTGACCACATCGGTCTTCTTCTCGCCTTCCGTCTTCTCCTCGCCCTCTTCGGGCTCGTCGTCGACCGGCTTGACTTCAAGGCACTCCGGCAGCACCTCGTACTTCCCGTCCAGATTCTTGAACAGGATATAGTCCGTCATTTTCTTACAGAACTTCTCATCCCTGAGGCAGCCGTACTTCACGAAGGGGCTGATGGAATCCCAGTTCTTCTCGTAGAATTCGCGGTCCACCTTGCAAAGCCCGGACAGTTTGTCGGCGAGCTTCTTGGAAATGTAATCCTGGATCTTTTTCACGAATCCGTCGTTCTGAAGCGCCGAGCGGCTTACGTTGAGCGGCAGATCCGGGCAATCGATGACGCCCTTCAAAAGCATCATGTATTCCGGGATGACTTCCTTGATGTTATCCGCCACGAAGACCTGGTTGTTGTACAGTTTGATGGTCCCTTCCAGCGACTCATAGCCGTAATTCAGCTTCGGGAAATACAGAATGCCCTTGAGGTTGAAGGGGTAATCCATGTTGAGGTGGATCCAGAACAGCGGGTCGCGGTAATCTTTGAAGACTTTCCGGAAGAATTCCTTGTAATCCTCATCCTTGCACTCGTTCGGATGCTTCGTCCACAGAGGCTCGGTGTCGTTTACCGGCTTTTCCTTGGGCTCTTCCTTCTTGTCCGCTTCGTTTTCCGCTCCTTCAGCGGCCTTCTTCGCGGCCTCTTCGGCGGCCTTCCGTTCCTTCTCGGCTTTGGTGTCCTCGTTGGTCAGGAAAATTTCGTAAGGCATGAAGCCGCAGTATTTTTCCAGCACGCCGCGGATGCGGTATTCGTTGGAAAACTCATGTGAATCGTCAGCCATGTGGAGCGTGACGGTCGTGCCGACCTCCGTACGCGTGCCCTCCGTCATCTCGAAGTCCACGCCGTTTTTGGACTCCCAGTGCACCGGCTTCGCACCCGGCTCATGGCTCAGCGTATCGATCTCCACCTTGTCCGCGACCATGAAGGTCGAATAGAAACCAAGGCCAAAATGTCCGATGATCTGATCCTGATCGGCCTTGTCCTTGTACTTCGTCATGAAATCAGCCGCGCCTGAAAACGCGATCTGGTTGATATATTTGTCCACTTCCTCCTCGGTCATGCCGAGGCCGTTGTCCGAGACCTTGAGCGTCTTGTTGTTCGAGCTCGTCAGCACGTCCACACGCGGCTGGTAGTCGTTCGCAAGCTCCGCTTCGCCCACCAGCGAAAGCTTTTTCAGCTTCGTGATTGCGTCGCACGCGTTCGAGATCAGCTCTCTGAGAAAGATGTCATGGTCGGAATACAGCCACTTCTTGATGATCGGGAAAATGTTCTCGCTGTCGATCGACAGATTACCCTTTTTGCTCATGTTGATGCTCCTGTTTGATTGATCGCCGCCTTCGCGGCGCATGATTCTTCATGCAAACCGTATTGTACCACGGTCTGTTAGCACTGTCAAGCCGAGAGTGCTAATCTTGCAGTTTGACGCGCCTCATTTTGCGCCGAAAGGATTCTTTGTCGCTCAAATTCAAGGGGAAAGAGCCAATTTGTATATTCCACGGAACCGCCTCGGCAATTGTTCTGCGGAAATCCTGTTTTATGTCCATTCCACGGAAGTATCCAAGGGATTGTTCAGCGGATACTCGCATTTTCCTCCAATCCACTGAACTATTCAGAGAATTCTTCAGCCGAAATATGCATTTCTCGCCATTCCACGGAAGTATCCTGATAATAGTTCCGTCGAAACACGCATTATCTCCTATTCCACGGAACTATCCAGAGAATAGTTCGGCGAGATCTTGCATTTTTCTCTAATCCACGGAACTTATCGGAAAATTGTTCAGTCATAACTCGCATTTCCCTTTGATCGACGGAACTAATCAGAGAATAGTTCCGCGGAATCTTGCTTCTTTCTCTGTCCCACGGAACTAATCAAAGAATTGTTCAGTCGAAACGTGCATTTTTCTCTGTCCCACGGATCTAATCAGAAAATTGTTCCGTCAAAACTCGCATTTCACTCTAATCCACGGAACTAATCAGAAAATAGTTCGGTCGAAACGTGCATTTCCCTCTAACCCACTGAACTATCCAAAGAATAGTTCCGTCGAAACTCGCATTTCCCTCTAACCCACTGAACTAATCGGATAATTGTTCAGTCATAACTCGCATTTCACTTTAATCCACGGAACTAATCGGAAAATTGTTCCGTCGACACTCGCATTTCACTCTAATCCACGGAACTATCCAAAGAATAGTTCCGTCGAAACGTGCATTTCCCGCTGTCCCACGGAACCAATCAGATCATTGTTCCGTCGTATCCACAGTTTCCCCACGTGACGCGGAACGAATGGGCAAAACATTCTGGAAAACTGAGGAATGGCGCATTCTCGCTGAGAATTCTCAAGTTCATATCCGAGTTTTCATACAGAAACGGAGGCGTTCTGTTACTGGTCAGTTTTGTTGATCCCGGTTATGATAAGCTTTGTCTGGCATGGGTGAAAGAGAATGATATGGACGACATAACCGATGTGATGAAGAGTCTGGCCGAAAGGTTAGAGACCAAACAGGCCTTAAAAAAGCTTTTGGAGTCGCGGCTCCAAGGCTGCCCGCCGGGAAGTCTTCAGGTTTCGACTGAAAAAGGCTATCCGCGATATTATCAGATACATGAAGGGAAGAGAAAGTATATCGGCCGCCAGGACACCGTTCTCGCGAAGGAACTGGCAGGGAAGGCATATCATCAACGCCTCCTTCAGGAGACGGAGGAGGAAATAAGACTGATTCGCCGTTTTATGAAGCACTTTGACCCGCGGACCGGGATCCGGGTTTATGAGGACTTGCACGCATTGCGAAAGAGGCTTGTAGATCCTCTGCTGCTTCCTGATGATCTTTTCATCCGGAACTGGCTGACCAGGTCCCGTGAAATGGCACTGGCAAGACCGAACAGTTTTGAACTCCGAAACGGGTTTCAAACGATGAACGGTGAAATTGTCCGTTCCAAAAGCGAGAAGATTCTTGCGGACTTTTTTCTGCACCTTGGCATTCCATATCAGTACGAATGCCCTCTGACCCTTTCTGACGGAGTCGCCTACCCAGACTTCAAATTATTGAACGTCCGAACCAGAAAGACCTTCTACTGGGAGCATTTTGGCATGATGGATGACCCTGAATACGCAAATGAAGCGCTCCAAAAGATTGACCGTTATGAGCGCGACGGCTTTTTTATCGGGGATCAGCTGATCGTCACCACGGAAACTTCTCGTTCTCCCATCCATACGATGCATATAGAACGGTTGACCCAAAAGTATCTGCTCTGAGAAAAATGAGTCGTCTTAAGGCCAGGATCAGTCCATATGCCTTTTTTGCATCA
>DBVJ01000084.1:7054-10659 GCA_002308115.1 Lachnospiraceae bacterium UBA1267 | reverse complement strand
CTGTTCCACGGAGAGAACCATGAACTGTCCCGTTCGGGAAAGCCTGTCCACAGACTGAGAAGACTCCGCGAGATCACAGAGTGGTTTGACCGGTATACAAAGAAGGAGTGAATATGGAAACCGTTTATCGGAAAAATATCATCGTGGAGCTGAGCCGCTGCGACCGGGACTGCCGCATGTCGGTGCCGGCTGTCTTTGAGGCGTTTCAGGACATTGCCGTGGAACATGCGGAAAAGCTTGGGCTTGGCTTCGAGGCCATGGACGCAAGAGGGCTGTTCTGGATCACCGCGAAGACCAAGGTCCGTATCCTTAGGCGCCCGAAACTGCTTGCTCCCATTACGGTAGAAACCTGGCCTTGCCTCCCCGGTCCGGTCCGCGCGGACCGCTGCTACCGGATCCTGGAAGACGGAGAGACGGTGGCGGAAGGCCGTACGGAATGGGCGGTCATCGAAGTGCCCGCACTCAAGGTCCACAGACTCAATGATATTTATCCGGAAGGAATGCAGCTGAGCGACGAGGTGCTGCTTCCGGATCATTTCCGCCGTGTGTCGGAAGATACTACGGACTGTACGGAACGGACGCCGGTCGTGGTCCGTTCGATCGACATCGATCTTGGAAAACACATGAACAACATCGCCTACCTCCGCGAAATGTTCAGCACCTATACGACCAAAGAACTTTCCGAGCTCCGGATCAAGGGACTTGAAGTCTGCTTCCGGCACGCCTGCTATGAAGGCGAGACGCTTCGTGTCTTCGAAAGAAAGACGGAGAGCGGAAGAGAGATCGTCATGAAGAAGGAAGACGGAAGTCCGGCATTCTTCGCGATCATGGATCTGTAAGTTTTTTACGTGTTGGAAAAGACTGAAAAAGCGGGCACGGAAGAAATCATTTTTGGGGCTTGATTTCCGATTCGTTTCGTGTTATATTGCCCGCTACGGGGCATTGGCGCAGCTGGGAGCGCGCCACACTGGCAGTGTGGAGGTCACGGGTTCGAATCCCGTATGCTCCATTTGACCATACGCCGGTTTTCCAGATTTCTCTTGGGAAGCCGGCGTTTTTGTTTTGAATGCGGAGAGTCGTTCAGGGAGCAGTGGATGAACAAAGAAAATGCTGATAAGAGGCGGGAAGAAGGGCCGGTCTTTGACACGGAGCGGCTGATTCCGACATATTTTAAAATGGCGCTTCCCGTGGTGCTCAGCATGGTTGTCACATTGGTGTACAACCTGGCGGACACCTACTTCATTGCACGGACCAACGACCCGTTTCTTGTCGCCGGCGTATCGCTGTGCGCACCGCTCTTTATGGCCTTAATGGCGGTCGGCAACATTTTCGGCCAGGGCGGGAATTCTCTGATCGCGCGGCTTCTTGGCGCGAATGACCGCAAGAGCACCCGGAGGATCAGTTCCTTCTGCTTCTGGATCGCCATCGCGCTGGGACTTGTTTTGTCGATTCCGCTACTTGTGTTCAAAAGGCCTTTTTTGGACCTTCTTGGGGCCAGCGAAGACACGCTCAGCCATGCGGAGGCGTATTATACGGTCATCTCAGCCGGCGCCCCGCTCATCATCGTATCCTTCATCCACTCCAACCTGATCCGGAGCGAGGGCATGGCCACACACTCCATGGCCGGGACGATCGCCGGGGCAGTATTGAATATCATTCTCGATCCCTTGTTCATCAGCGTCTTCGGGTGGGGCGCGAGAGGCGCAGCTTTAGCCACGGTGCTTGGATATGTCCTGACAGACGTGCTGTGCCTCATTTTCGTGCTTCAAAAGAGCAGCGCGCTCTCTGTCAGATTTTCGCTTCTCAGAGTCAAATGGGCGGAATTCAGACAAATCATCAGTGTGGGCTTCACCGCGGCGCTGACCAACATTGCCTCCAGCGTCTGTCTGGTATTCATGAATCAGTTCCTGAAACCGTATGGAGATGACAAGATCGCGGCCCTCGGTATTGTGATGAAGATCACCATGGTGGTTCAGCTGATCCTGGTCGGCTTTTCCTTTGGCGGCGTACCGCTCTTCGGATTTCTGTACGGCGCGGGAGAAGAGAAGAAACTCAGAAAACTGATTCGCTTCTGCACACTGTTTCTGACGGCGCTGGCGTTTGCGGAGTCCGTTCTGGTCTTTCTTCTGGCAGAACCGCTGATGCGGGTCTTCATCAAGGATGCGGCCATCGTTGCGGACGGCTCGGTCATGCTTCGGTGGCAGATTGCCGGTATGGCGTTCGCGGGGATCGTTCTTCTGTACACCTGCCTCTTTCAGGCCGGCGGGAAGGCGCTACAGGCGCTGATCCTGTCGCTGAGCCGTCAGGGGATCCTGTTCATCGGGGTGTTCTTTCTCCTGACAAGTCTTTTGAAGTATCAGGGTTTTTTAATGAGCCAGCCGGCAGCGGATCTCTTCAGTGCTTTACTGGCGATTCTGTTGTTCGTCCTGACATTCAGAAAAAAACCCGGAGATCAGGACTGATCTCCGGGTTTTTCCTGCCTTTTCCATAACGTTTCGCTTAAGGCGCCTCATCTGTTCCGTATTCACTCTGATGATAATCGCTCCCTCGCATGGCGTCCTGAAGCGCATCGGCTACATAGGAGCGCGCCTCCGGGGACAGCTTGTCCAGGTCGCGGAACATGGGAGAGAAGTGCGTCCGGAGGATCCGTTCGGCGTATTCCTCATAGAGCCGCCGTCCCAGGTCGTTGACCGTGATCCGGATATCGCGCCGGCTCCCCTCAAGATTTGCTTTCTCCACCAGCCCCTTTTCGACGAGCCGGTTGATGATCTTGGTGAAATTGCTCCGGTGAATGCCGAGACGGTGGGCGATCGTCCGCATGTTTTCCCCGCGCTCCTCATTTTCCAGAAGATACTCCAGAACCTGGATCTGGGCATAGGAATAGGAGATGCCTTCGTAATGCATCTTCTCGGTACGGTACACCGAAGCGTAGATGTTGCAGTAATGAATCAGGGCTTCCACGACTTCACGGTGTTCACCCATCCATTCAAGCTTCATGATCTGTCCTTTCCGGAACTGTAATCTTTTTAGAAGAATAACAGAGTCGCCCCGGCATTGCAAGACGGATCGGAGCGGACACTGGTCAATTTGAGAAAATCTCTTGCATTTCACAAGGGAAGTGTTATATATTGAAGTCAGTAAAGTGTTTCCGATGGAAACAATAGCAAAAACCGAAAAAGGGGGAAAACCATGAAAAAGAGGGCAGTGATCGCGATTGCTGTCGGCCTTTGCCTCATTCTGCTGGGAAGCATCCTGGCAAGCGTGTTCAACTCGGGCGGAGGAGCGACCAAAGTCTCGCGGATCCAGTTTGAAACCCAGAATGGTACGCTGAGCGGACTTCTGTACATGCCGAAGGATGCTTCGGCCGAAAACCCGAAACCGACGATCGTCGTGACGCACGGTTATCTGAACTCGGCGGAGATGCAGGACGCGAATGCCATCGAGCTGAGCCGCCGCGGCTTTGTCGTTCTTGCTCTGGACCAGTACGACCATGGTCATTCTGATCTGAAAAATGAAGTCTATACCGGCACAGGCTTCATGGAAATGTGGGCGCCGTTCTGGATCAATTCCATGCACGATGCGGTCGCCTACATGTATGAGCAGCC
>DBVJ01000084.1:6886-7010 GCA_002308115.1 Lachnospiraceae bacterium UBA1267 | reverse complement strand
TTCGGCTCCACCATGGCGCTTGCCATGGATGAACAGGAAGCCATGGTGACCGGTATCCGTAAGATCAAAGCCGGCCTGACGGAAGGTTCCGACTTCATGTACACCGGCTTCTTCGGCGTGACCG
>DBVJ01000084.1:5004-6830 GCA_002308115.1 Lachnospiraceae bacterium UBA1267 | reverse complement strand
GCAGTATGATGAATTCTTCTTCAACGCGCCCGATGCCCCGGCAGGCACGGTCCGTCACAAAGACTATGTTTCCACGCCGGACGGCCTGACCTTCTTACAGCAGGCGGAAAGCGCCAAAGCCAACACCTGGTACAACACCTCGGACGGCGGCAAGCGCATCATCTATGAACCGGCACAGACGCATCCTTGGAACCATTTCTCTCAGGAGACCACGGGTTATGCGGTCGAGTTCTACACCGAAGCGTTCTCGGAGTACTCCGGTTCCTTGAAGAATATCCAGCCTTCGAACCAGATGTGGCTTCTGAAAGAGATCTTTGAATGTGTCGCCCTGGTGGGCTTCGTGTTCCTGATCATCGGCCTGGCCTCGCTTCTCATCGAGCTTCCGTTCTTCAAACTGGCGAAGAGCGACGAATTGAAACCGCTGCCCTCCGTCACGGGAACCGGCTCGAAGATCGGCACATTTGCCCTGCTTCTCTGCCTGATCCTGGTGCCGGGCATCTTCTTCTCGGCCATGATGGATGACGGCGCAGGTTCTCAGATGATGAACGTCCTGATGTATGCCGGCTGCGCATTCGCGCTCGCAGGCGTCCTGGGCGTCGTCTACAGCCTCTTCGACAAAGAGAACAGGAAAGCGCTTCTCGTCGGCAGCATTATCGCAGTCATTGCGGGCACAGGCCTCTTCTTCGTCGCGCGTACGCCGATGTATGAGAGCGGAAAGTTCTGGTCCGCGATCGGCATCAACAACATTGCCTACTGGACCATCACCTGCGCGCTGATCTCGCTTCTGGCGATGAGCGTCGTCTATGTGGTGTCCAAGGCGAAGAACGGCGTGACCTTCAAGAACTACGGCGTGACCTTCAATCCGGTGAAGATTCTGGTCTCTATCCTGGTCGCCCTCATCACCTACGCGGCGGCTTATGGCGTACTGTTCCTGATGGATCTGCTGTTCAAGGCGGACTTCCGTATCTGGACCTTCGCTTTCAAGACCTTTGACTTCAACATTTTCCCGGTGATCCTCCGGTATCTGCCGACCTTCCTTCTCTACTATGTGGTCTCTACCGCAGCGATCACGATCAACACGAATACGGAGAAGCTTCAGGGCATCAAGGGATATCTGCTGGCAATCGCACTGAACGCCGGCGGAGCGATCCTGTGGCTCTGCCTGCAGTACGGGAAACTCTTCGCGACCGGTGTCGCGAACCATCCCGGCTCGGCGCTGTCCGGTATCGTTCTGGTAGCCATGGTCCCGACGCTTTCCATCGCCGCGATCATTTCCAGAAACCTGTACAAGAAGACCGGAAACATCTGGACACCGGCCGTTCTGAACGCGCTTCTCATGACCACGATGACCATTGCAAATACGATGGTTGCCTTCAAGTAATCGTCCGCTTGGACAAAAGAAGCCCCCTCAGGCTGAGCCTTGAGGGGGCTTTCTGATACGCTTTTCCGGGATCAATTCTTCTTCAGCATCCGGATCGCTCTGATGAGATAGACGATGTAAAGGATGCCGCCGATCATGGATGCCAAAGCCGACATGATCTCACAACTCGAAGTGACCTTGGAAAGGAAGTCTGTTTCATTCCAGAAGAAGACCGGGAAGAGCATTGTGAGTGCCTTGAAGCCGTACGCTACGGCGATCAGGATCATCAGGACCTGTCCGGCTTTGACCATCTTTTCATTGTCCAGTTTCTCGGACAGATTCTGGATGCCCTGGATGACGAAGATGACGACGAAAATGTCACAGACGCTGATCGCTGTTGTAAAAAGACGGGCGACGCTCTGGCGGCTCAGGGCATTCAGGGTCATCTCAAAGACAGAGAGGGCAA